>DAOVYA010000265.1 GCA_030635865.1 Gammaproteobacteria bacterium
CCGTTGGATATAAACCCACTGCCTGGATAAATTGCTCAATAAGCTCGGCCTGGTATTTTCTATCGCGCAATTCGTATAGCTCGGAAACCGCTTCGTGTGGCGTCATGGGTTCTCTGCTCGAATACGGAGACATGCTGGTCATCGCATCGTAACTGTCGACAATGCTCGCAATTCGACCGAATAACGAGGTCGCCTTATTCACCAGCCCCTGGGGGTAACCACTGCCATCTGCGCGCTCGTGGTGAGTGGCAATCATCTGCATGACCTCAAGCGGGACCGCCTCCTTCCCTGACGCATCCTGGCAATCCGCCAGGATTTTCAAACCAATATCGACATGCTCTTCCATTTGCTCCCTTTCTTGCGGATCCAGTGGACCGGTTTTATGCAGCAGTTCCTCTGGTAGCCTGGTCTTGCCTATATCCAGTAACAGCCCTCCCAGTGCGAGAGCCTTGAGCGATGATATTTCCAACCCAAGATGGCGGCCGAAGGTTGCACACCACACAGAAGTACCAAGGGATCGCAAATAGCTGTAATCGTCCAGCTTTTTAAGGCTGATGATCCACATCATTGCAGCAGGGTTCCTGGAGATGCTTTCGGTCATGACAGAAACACCCTTCTTGAGCGCTTCTACATCCAGGTCTTTCCCCTGATCCAGATCGGAAAATATCTGCTTCAGGTCGTCGTTAATATCCTTATAGATGTCTTTCGCAGACACCATCTCGGATTTAAAACTGGTGGTATTCTGGTAGCTTACTTCTCCAGGCCGGGCGGGGTTGTTAAATTCGGCATATCTTGCAGCTGATGCTGTCTGGTGTTGACTGGCCTTTGGCTGACTATATTTTTTCGGGCCCGGATTGAGCACCCAATAACGGCGATCGGGTGACGCCCCTTTTTCCACATCGACATAAACGTAACTGCAGAGCTTCCTCAATTGCTCAATATCATCATCTGATTCGATTTTCAGCCCTTCAAGTAAAAAAGGACTGTTGATCCAGGGACGATCCAGCCGGGAAACAAACATTCCGGTTCTCAGCCCCTCGATACTTGTTTTTATCTCAAATTTCTCTGAGTTTTCTGATTTCTCTGGTTTCATGACCCGGCTGCTGTATGTCACACACAATATGTTTATCACAGCTTAAATCGGCAGCTCGTGCTGATACTTGAACATCAGGATTGGGGGATTGAGGGACGGCCCAAACGCTGCCCCCCGCCAAAGCGGCCGGGTTGCGTCAGTGTTTACTGAAATAATGGTGCCGGAGAGAGGAATTGAACCCCCGACCTTCTCATTACGAGTGAGCTGCTCTACCGACTGAGCTACTCCGGCTTCTTGCGGCAGCAGATTATAAAACGGGGATTGGAACTTTACTACTTAGTGGGTTGCAGTTGCGCTGCGTACACGGATGACGACATCAACACCGGCGGCAACTGTCGCCGGGGGCAGTTCGGGTAGCTGACTGATTTGAATATCCGAGGTATCAATATCCTGCAACTCGCCGGTATCAACATTGTAGAAATGATGATGCTCAACTGTATGGGGATCATAAAACACACGCGTCGGGTCGACGATGACTTCCCGGACCAGGCCCTTGCGGGCGAACAGGCCAAGTGTGTTGTACACCGTGGCCTTGGATACATGGTCCTTGCCGGTGTTTACCTTGCTCAAAACCTGGTCAGCCGAAAGATGCTGACGCCGTTCAAACAACACCCTGGCAATCATCAGGCGCTGCTGGGTTGGCAATACGCCACTTTCTTTCAGCATGCCTGCGACATCCCGGCTGCTCATGACTTGTTTATCTGTCTGTTTTTCCATACGTATAAGTATAATACTCCGATTATCAGGCGTCCATGCCATTCTGTATTCCAGCCGCACCACCGGATAGCCGCCTGGTCGGCGGTAAAAAGGGATCGTAATCTGTAAAACCCTGCCGTCCCGACATGCGATCCAGCAGCACCTGGACAGATGCCGGTGCCATCACCACGCCATTGCGAAAATGCCCGGTATTCAGATACAAACCCTTGATACCGGGACACTCACCGATAAACGGAATCCCGTCAGCCGTTCCCGGACGCAGCCCTGCCCACTGTTTGATAATTTCGGACTGCGCAAGCCCTGGCACCAGGCTGGTCGCAGCCTTTGACAAAATATCCCGTGCCTGCTGTGTCGTTTCCTTGTCAAAGCCCGTGTACTCAAGCGTGCTGCCGGCAAGCACCAGGCCATCACGCCGGGGAATCAAATAATGACCTTCATGCAGCAGGATGTGCTTCAGCATTCCGGGCTCTGTCTTGTAGAGCAGCATTTGTCCGCGCACCGGTGTCACCGGTAAATCCATGCCCGCTGCTGCCAGTATTTGCGCACTCCAGGCACCGCCCGCGATGACGACCTGCTCCGCAGTAAACGCCCCCTGTTCTGTCTGCACACCCAGTACCTGGCCGTCACGGATATCAATGCCCTTGACTGCCGTGTTTTCCAACAGCTGGATACCCGCTAACCCGGCGGCCTTTTGCAGGGCCTTGCCAAGCCGTGGGTTTCTGATTTGGGCAACGTCAGGAAACAACAGTGCCGGCCCTAAATCGCTCCGCATGGAGGGCTCAAGCTCCCGGGCCTGTGCCGCATCAAGCACCTCTATCCGCGCACTGAACCGTTCTGCCCAGCTGCTGATAGCGGGCTCCGGTGCAAGTCCTGCCATCAGCAGTCCGCATGGCTGCCACTCAACATCAATACCAGTTTCATCAAGCAATTCTTCTGCCAGGCCCGGATAGTAGGCCTGACTCCAGGCAACCAGTTCAGACACGGCATCGGGGTACTGCCAGGGAATCAAGGGTGAAAGAATACTGCCGCCGGCCCAGGAAGACTCCCGGCAGATCCTGCCACGTTCCAGCAACGTGACTTGCAAACCTTCCCGGCGCAATGCACGCGCGCTCAGCAGCCCGAGCAGGCCGCCTCCGACAACAAGACAATCAGCAGTCACAGATTTCAATTCCATACCTTCAATATAAACCCGCAAGGGCATCCATTTGCGCCCATGCCTGTAGGACATGACCGATAGTACAGGATCACGCCCCCTTCTTTGTTTTCAGCTGCCCTATACTTTTCCCCGCAGCTGAAAAAACACAACACGTTGTCTATTTTATAGCGAATGACATGGATGAGCGAGACA
>DAOVYA010000323.1 GCA_030635865.1 Gammaproteobacteria bacterium
CGGGTTTACCCTGCCGCTATTACAACGATTGATGGCAACTGACAAACCGGGAAAAGGCCGCCGGCCTATCCGCGCCCTGGTACTCACCCCAACCCGGGAACTGGCCGCGCAGGTTGCCGAGAGCGTGCGCACCTACGGCAAGCACCTGCCTTTGAAATCCACCGTGGTTTTTGGTGGCGTAAGCATCAACCCGCAAAAAATGAAACTCATTAAGGGCACAGACATTCTGGTAGCCACTCCGGGTCGCTTACTGGATCATGTCGGCCAGCGATCGGTCGACCTTTCCAGGGTGGATATCCTGGTACTCGACGAAGCCGACCGTATGCTTGACATGGGTTTTATTCACGACATCCGCAAGGTGCTCGCACTGCTGCCCGGGCAGAAGCAGACATTATTATTCTCAGCCACCTTCTCAAACGATATCAAGCAACTGGCAAATAAACTGCTCAAGTCACCCGCCCTGATTGAAGTGGCACGTCGCAATCCCGCTGCAGAAAGTGTCACACAGGTCGTCCATCCGGTAGACAAAGGTCGAAAACGTGAACTGCTTTCCCAGCTGATTGGATCGAACAACTGGCAACAGGTACTGGTATTCAACCGTACCAAGCATGGCGCCAACCGTCTTGCTGAACAGCTGAATACCGATGGCATCACGGCTACCGCGATTCATGGCAACAAGAGTCAGGGGGCTCGCACCAAAGCACTGGCGGATTTCAAGGCCGGCAAGGTACGGGTACTGGTCGCAACGGATATAGCCGCGCGCGGACTGGACATAGACCAGTTACCACACGTGGTGAACTTCGAACTACCTCACGTAGCGGAAGATTACGTACACCGCATTGGCCGCACCGGCCGTGCTGGCAACGAAGGTGAAGCCATGTCACTGGTGTGCGTCGATGAGCTGAAATTGCTGAAAGATATCGAGCGTCTCCTGAAACGCGACATCCCCAGGGATGTAATCGACGGTTATGAACCCGATCCCTCCATAAAAGCGGAACCCATAAACAAGGGACGTGGCAGGCAGCAGCAGGGTGCCAGGAAAAATTCTGGAAACCCGGCCAGGAAGAAGTCCGCCGGTAAAAAGGCGTCATCGCCCTGGAAAAAACAGCCTTCATCCGGCAAAAAAGGGCGTTCGAACAGCCAGGGCCGACCCGAAAATCGTGCGCGTCGCAGTTCACGAAATGCAGCGTGAAAAGTGCCCGTCATTGCGAGCGAAGCGCGGCAATCTCGTGAAGCTGGCAGAGGAGTCATTCTGCAAGGGATTGCCGCGTCACTGCGTTCCTCGCAATGACGAACCAGTCGTACAAATCAACTACCTTTATTCGGAATAAATCATGCTAGCAACAGCAAATATCACCCTGCAATTCGGCGCCAAACCACTCTTTGAAAACGTCTCTGTCAAGTTTGGCGACGGCAACCGCTATGGCCTGATCGGGGCCAATGGTTGTGGCAAATCCACCTTCATGAATATCCTGGGGGGCGACCTGGAACCCTCCTCCGGCAACGTCTCGAAAGACCCGCATGAACGCATCGGTAAATTGAAACAGGATCAATTTGCTTACGAGGAATGCGCCGTAATCGACACGGTGATCATGGGGCATGAAGAACTGTGGGCCGTCAAGTCAGCGCGCGATGCGATTTATGCCAAACCGGAGATGACCGAAGCGGACGGCATTCGAGCCGCCGAGCTGGAAGCTGAATTTGCCGAGATGGATGGCTACACTGCCGAGGCCCGTGCCGGCGAACTGTTACTGGGTGTGGGTATACCCATTGAGCAACACCCTGGTCCCATGAGTGAAGTTGCGCCAGGCTGGAAATTACGCGTGTTACTGGCACAGGCATTATTTTCCGAACCGGACATCATGCTGCTGGACGAACCCACCAACAACCTCGACATCAATGCTATTCGCTGGCTGGAGGGTATGTTAAACGAACGTAATTGCACCATGATCATCATTTCCCATGACCGCCATTTCCTGAACAGCGTCTGTACCCACATGGCTGACCTGGATTACGGTGAAATACGGATTTACCCCGGTACTTATGATGAATACATGATTGCCTCGACGCAGGTGAGCGAGCGATTACAGTCAGAAAATGCCAGGAAAAAAGCACAGATTGCCGAACTCAAGGCCTTCGTCAGCCGTTTCTCCGCAAACGCCTCGAAATCGAAGCAGGCAACTTCCCGCGCCCGGCAAATAGACAAAATCAAGCTCGAAGAAGTAAAGCCATCCAGCCGCAAAAACCCTTATATCCGCTTTGACCAGGACAAAAAACTGCATCGGCTGGCACTGGAGCTAAAGGGCCTCGGTAAACGTTTTGATGAAGACCTGTTTACCAACCTCAGCCTCACGGTAAAATCAGGCGAACGTGTTGCCGTGATCGGCCCTAACGGCATTGGCAAAACAACCTTGTTGAAGTGCCTGGTCGGCGACCTGGAACCCTCTGCCGGCACCGTGAAATGGTCGGAAAATGCAGAGATTGGTTATTACGCACAGGATCATGCCGCCGATTTCGAAGAGAAGAAGTCCCTGTTC
>DAOVYA010000144.1 GCA_030635865.1 Gammaproteobacteria bacterium
CCCGAATTCAACCCTGCGCACCCCGCGTGTCCCGGACAATGACCGAACCTGGCTGACATTCGGCGCCACCTACCAGTACACCCCGGAGATCAGCTTTGATTTTGGCTATGCACACCTGTTTGTCGATGATCCGAAACTCACTGGTACACCCGATGCACATGACCCGACAGCACCGTTCCCGGTCGGCCTGACCGGCACCCATGCACTGAATGCGAAATACGATGCAGCGGTTGATATCTTCAGTGCCGGGTTTAACTGGAAGTTTAGATAAACCGGATAAAAACACCCGTGCAACAAAAAACCCCGGTCAATGACCGGGGTTTTTAATGTCCTGAATCCTGCAATTTAGTGCTGTATCAGCCCTTTTTCATCAGGAACATGAATTTTCCGTCTTCTTCTGTAGATGACATCAGTTCATTGCCAGTTTGCTTGGCAAAAGCCTCGAAATCCTTGACCGAACCCGGATCGGTAGCAATAATGCGCAACACATTGCCACTCTCCAGAGCATTCAGGGCCTTCTTTGCTCGTAAAATTGGCAGTGGGCAGTTCAGACCCGTCGCATCAAGTTCTTCATCAAAATCCGGCATTGCGTCTCTCCTTTGGTATATACATGCAACTATTATAGACCCGATCGCACGGATCACTGATATAATTCAGCATACGTGAAACAACTTATGATAACACACACCGGAAGGCAAGCCCCCATAGGGGGAAGACACAAAGTGCCCGTATTGCGGTTGAACCCGGGCGGAAATACCCTGTCAGATGTAGATCAACTGTAAATATATCAATCACTATCATTCATTATGACAGCACTCTTCCGAGGCTTGCTGGGCAGTTTTCTACTGCTCCACATGACAACCGCCCTGTCCGAGAGCGATTTCGACCAGTTACCCAACCTCGGCGATGCCTCGGGCCGGATTATTTCCCCCCTTGAGGACAAGCTGCTGGGTGCCGCCTTCATGCGCCAATTGCGCCAGTCTGGAATGGTTCTCGTTGACCAGGAGGCAACCAGTTACCTGGAAACCCTGGGCCACCGCCTGGTTGCCAGGAGCGAAACCCCGGGGCAGGACTTCACCTTTTTTCTGGTCAACGATGCCAGTATCAACGCCTTCGCGGGTCCCGGTGGCTACATCGGGGCCAATGTCGGTTTGCTGCTGGCCGCTGAAACTGAAAGTGAAGTCGCTGGCGTCATGGCCCACGAAATCGCGCACGTTACCCAACGCCACCTGGCACGTGCTTTTGATGCCGCCGACAAATTGAGCATACCCAGCATGGCTGCCCTGGCAGCGGCACTGCTGATCGGGTCACAGAATGGTGCGGCAGGCGCCGCGGCCTTGACCGCTGCTTCTGCTGCCAGCCTGCAATATCAAATCAACTTCACCCGCGCGAATGAAAAGGAAGCCGACCGTATTGGCATCCAGACGCTCGCCAATGCAGGATTCGACCCTAATGGCATGGCAGGATTTTTTGGACGCCTGCAAAAGAATTCCAGGCTGTACGGAGCCCGTCCCCCGGAATTCCTCAGCACCCACCCGGTCACCAGCAACCGGATTTCCGAGGCAACCTCTCGTGCTGAAAGCTATCCGAAGGTCTATATTGAGCCAAACCTGGAGTTCCTGCTGCTACAGGCGAAACTACGTGTCGGCACCTACGATAACTCCAACCAGGTCCTGGCCGATGTCCTGCGATACAAAGGTGAGGCCGGCGGCGACACACCAGTCGAACACTATGAGTTTGCACTCCTGCTTGCGGACAACAACAAACTCAAAGAGGCACGTAAAGTTATCGAACAGTTACATGAAAATGACCCGGACCGGATTGCGTATCGACTGGTACTGGCCAACATCCTGTACCTGGGCAAGCAATACAAACGGGCACTGGATATCTACGCATCCAGTCTGGAACTGTATCCGGACAGCTTAACGGTCATCCTGCCCTATGCCACTACCCTGCTGTCCGCAGGTCAGGCAGAAAGCGCGTACAAACTGCTCGCTGCAAGCAGCGATACACATCCCTTCAACCCGGGAGTGTATAAATTGCTTGCACAGGCCGCGGGCGCCACCAACAGGGGGGTCCAGACACATACTGCAACATCACAGTATTATCTTCTCAATGGCTATACAAATCAGGCGATAGAACAGCTGAAACTTGCAGAAAAGCAGCCCGGTCTGAGCGATTACCAGACCTCTCGCCTGCAAGCGGGCATCAAAAATCTCGAGGCCCTGCTGCAGACTGAAAAATTAGAATAAATTAGAATAATAAGAGATACTAATGGAGCAATAACAACACTTGCGCTTACAGGAAACGAGTGATAATTTAGCAACTCGTCACAGAACCTTTGAACATTCTCACAATTTTTATCAAATCTCCGGAGTCGGACTACATGAAGACACGCTCTCACGTCAAGCTGTTCATATCTGCAATCCTGTCGCTGTTGCTGATCAACGGTTGCGCAGACCTGGCCTCCACGATCAGTACAGGCAGCGCATCCAAGGCCAGTCCCGAAGCAACCGCGGCCATCGCCAGCGCCGGCAGCGCCATCAAGGCAGCCAAGGCCAATAACTGGATCTGGCGTGACACCGAAAAGTTTCTGAAACAAGCAAAGGCAGCTGCCGACAAGGGCGACAATGCCGCCGCAGTCAAGCTCGCCAAAAAGGCAAAGTTTCAGGCAGAGACAGCAGTAGGCCAGTATAAGCTCGAAAAAGGCACCCCACGCGGCCTGTAACACGCCGGCAAACACCTAACACGCAGACCAACAGGAGATAGACACAATGCGGCAAACCGCGAGGAATATTTTCACTTCAACATGTTCACTTGCTGTTCTGGTAGGGGCGTTCATGCTTACCGCAGCGCCTGCCGCCATCGCAGCAGATTCCGTCATCGAAAAAGGCAAGGCCTTGGCATACGACCGTAAAATGGGCAACTGCCTGGCCTGTCATGCAATGGATGACGGTACCCTGCCTGGAAACATCGGCCCACCCCTGGTCAGCATGAAGCTACGCTTCCCTGACAAAGCCAAACTCAGGGCTCATATCTGGGATGAAACCGTCTTCAATCCGAACACCATGATGCCCCCATTCGGAAAAAACGGGATCCTCAGTGAAGAACAAATCGACCAGATTGTTGAATACGTACACACACTCTAATTTTCAGGCATGATTAACAATCAAATTTATCAGGAGAAGCACTCGTGACAAGCATGAAACGCAGAATCTTTCTGAAAGGCTCGTTGGCGACCGGTGCCATTGGTATAGCCGCCAGTGCCGGCCTGCTCACCCCGCGCGCATCACTGGCCGCATGGCCAAAAGATGCCTTTGCAGCCAAGGATGTTAATTCAGCCCTGTCCGGACTGTTTGGCAGTTCCGACCTGGTCGGCAGCGACAAGATCAAGATCAAGGCCCCCGATATCGCTGAAAACGGTGCCGTCGTTCCGATCTCGGTCACTACCAGTATCAGTGGAGCTGAATCCATCAGCCTTATTACAGAGAAAAATGCACTCCCAATGACCGCCAGCTTCGTTCTTGGTACCGGCACAGAGGGATATGTCTCAACCCGTATCAAGATGGGTAAGACTTCCAGTGTTATTGCTGTCGTCAAGGCTGAGGGAAAACTCTACAGCACCGGCAAGGAAGTCAAGGTCACTATCGGCGGTTGCGGCGGTTAAGCCCGACACTGCTGTGAATTTTATTCAAGATATAGCGTACAAAGAGGATTAGACATGGCAAGCATTAAAATGCGAGCAAAAACTGCTGACGGTGTAACGACGATCAAGGCGCTAATCAGCCACCCGATGGAAACCGGCACCCGCAAGGACAAAAAAACGGGCAAGAAGATTCCTGCCCACTTCATCCAGGAAGTTGTCTGTGAACACAAGGGCAACACCATTATGACCGCAAACTGGGGTCCCGCGATTTCCAAGAACCCTTACCTGTCTTTCCGGATTGCCGGCGGCGCTGCAGGCGATACCGTGAAACTCAGCTGGGTCGATAACAAGGGCGAAAAGGATTCCGGCGAAACAACCATTAAGTAGAAACTGGACCACAACACTTCTGATCCTTAGGGGAAACACTCGATGAAAAAACACCTGACAGCAATCCTGGCACTTGCTCTGTTTGGCGCCTTCACTATGACGGCACAGGCATCACCTCAAGCAGATCTGGACAAGTTCAGATCCTATTTTGCAAAACGCTTCCCGAACACGCCTTTCAGGGATTTTATCAATGGTGTGTATTCCATCGATGCCGCATCCCGTGAGCAATGGGAGGAAATCGAGGAGTTTCCACCCTATGAGCTGAATATTGAAAAAGGAAAGACATTATTTGCAAAGCCGTTTGCCAACGGTAAAACCTATGCCAGCTGCTTTGAAAACAACGGCGTTGGTATTGCACACCGCTATCCTTTCTTCGATGAAAAATCGGGCAAGATTATCACCCTGGAAGCATCAATCAATGTCTGCCGGAAGTCGAATGGCGAAAAACCCCTCAAATACAAGAAGGGAGCAATGGCTGATATTTCTGCCTATATGCACTACTCCTCACGTGGCAACCTCGTCAACGTACAGGTCCCGAACGATCCACGTGCAATAAAAGCCTACAATGAAGGCAAGGCACAGTTCTATGCCAAACGCGGACAGCTGAACATGGCCTGTGCTGACTGCCATGTGTATAACGCAGGCAACAAGATTCGTGCTGACTTGCTAAGCCCGGCACTCGGTCACACAACACACTTTCCCGTGTACCGTTCCAAGTGGGGCGGGATAGGCACCTTGCATCGTCGCTATGGCGGTTGCAACAAGCAGGTACGTTCCAAGCCCTACAAGGCCCAGGGCCCTGAATACACGGCGCTGGAATACTTCCATTCCTACATGAGTAATGGACTGGAATCAAACGGCCCCGGCGCCCGCAAGTAACAGCTCCCTGGTAATACCAAAAAGCCCGGTTTATACCGGGCTTTTTTTGCTTTCGATTTTGTCATTACGGGTTCGCGGAGCAAGCTCAGCTCCAACCCCAGTGGCAGACCGCGCCCACAAAACCCCGTCATTGCGAGCGAAGCGCGGCAATCTCCTTAAGCTGGCAGCGGACTTGACGAGATTGCCGCGTCACTGCGTTCCTCGCAACGACAGCGAGGTGGGCTGGCAATGACAGTGAGCCACAGGAACGCCAATAAAAAAGGCCCCGCGTGCGGGGCCC
>DAOVYA010000105.1 GCA_030635865.1 Gammaproteobacteria bacterium
ACCACTATCACGTCATAATTTTTAGCCGCTGTATTCACTATTCTTTGACCACTGAAAAAATAAACCGCGATTCTACGCCGTTCGCTGAAATTCAGGTAATCGGCCGCCGCGCAGATTTGCCTCTCTCAAAAACCTGTATTTAGTATATATTGTGGTAAAATTCACCAAATCACACAATATAAGGTAACAGATATGAGACTTTTAGAGTTTAGCCAGGTTGACATCGGCACAGACCCTCAGCAGGCGGCCCACATTGCCGTCCAGGTAAAAGACCTGTCCGGCAAGCCCGCAGCCCGGACTCACCCTGCCCGAAAACCAGTCAACCGCGGTAGCTCTGAAACCCGGGTCTTCCCGATCAAGGGCAACAATGCAGGCACATCGGTACAGCGCGGCCCAACTGACCTCGAAAAGCTGCAGCAGCGCGTTGCAACACTGGAAAAACGCATCAGGGAACGTGCAGCAAAGAACAGTGCAACTATCACAACCAATGAACTGGAACAGCTCAAACAGCGGCTGCAGAAACTTGAACGCAACATCAATAGTGAGCTCTGGGCTGCCAGGCAGCGCGAGCACACCATGCTGGAAATGCTGGCAAAACCACCGCTGCACGTGCGCATCGGGTGCCGCATGACACGCATCAAGACCCACAACCTGCCCGCTATCGGCCGCTGGCTCAAGGAAGCATCAATCGAGTGGCTTCAGGACAGGCAACCGGGCTGGTGGCCAACGTTCGCTCAGGCCTGGAAGGAATCACTCGACAAGGCACGGGGGATATCTCAACAATAACCTGCACCTGCGTTACAAACGCCGTATTTATTCGCAGATACAATCCGCTTCTGCAGGCATGGATTTGTTGTAGGAGCGGATCTTATCCGCAACAGGTCTTCAAGCGAGGCTAGTTTCCTTTCTTAAGGATGTAAAGCCGCCACATGGACATTCCTGGTATTAAATCCAGATAATCCACTATGCGAAAACCGGCTTCCCTGTATTCCGACTCTGCCTGTTTTGCCGTGATAGCGATGCGATTCTTAACTCTTGCTGCCGGGCGTTTGGCTTCATTTCGTTTTCTTCTGCGGTATTGAATATTACCGTCAGCCCACATAGAGAGACAGACAGTGTCTTTTGTGACCCTGTAAAACTCTTTTAAAACAGCAAGGCGATCTGATTCTTCTGTTATGTGATGCAACAATCTCATACAAAATATGTTATCTACACTCAAGTCAGGCATGTCGATCGAGAATGCTGATGTCTGGAAACATTGAAAACGATCGGCTATTTCTTTGTCCTGAAGTCTTTTGGCTGTATCAACCATGTCCTGGCTGTTATCCGCCGCAAACAGCGTTCTTTCCGGATCCTCTCCCAGCATTGACCAGAACCGCCCCGCCCCGCAGGGAAGGTCCAGGATTCTTCGCGGGTTGCCGGCAATTTCCAGCGCTTTTCTGGCGAGCGACATTTCTCTCCTCGTGGTCAGCCTGTGCCTTAACCCCCGCTTGTGCTTAAAGAAATAGTTTTCCGAATGATTGGCGTCGTATTTTGTCGAGAATTCGAGCTCCTTCATTGTTGCGGGGTCTCCATGCAGGCTTGAGTGGCGAGTGCACGAATTATAACTCAACATATACAACGCACCTTAAGGGCAACTTAAAAAGCCTGAAATCATTGACTTAGTGTGAAATCCATCACACTTTGGAAGCTTTCCCCCCTGCCTTAAGGTTCCCTTAAGCCACGCTTTCTAGACTCTCTTTACACTTCCATTAAAGAGACCAGTGAGAGATGTATACACTTAACCAGCAAGTCCTGTCTGCAGAAAATGAAAATAGCCATAGTCAAGATGACAGGCTGGAGCGCTTACAGCTACGGGTCTGGAAGAAAGGCGACCCGGAGCGTTCCGCAGCGGAAGCCTTTATTCGTGACAGCTTCCAGGATAACTATGCCGCGGATGTGCGCATTTTCATGCCCTACCTGCTGGGTGTCACAAATGACGATAACGAAATTACCGCCGTCATCGGTTTTCGCCCGGCAGGCAATGAAGACCTGTTCCTGGAAAACTATCTTGACCTCACGGCAGAAAACGCGCTGAGCGAGGCAAGCGGCGCCCAGGTACAACGCCAGCAGATTGTCGAAGTAGGTAACCTGGCCTCCAGTGACAGTGAATCTTGCCGTATGCTCATGATTGGTCTGGTCACCCTCCTGGACCGGCTTCCGGGTACAAACTGGATCATGTGTACCGTGGGTGATCGACTGTTCAGCCTGCTGCGTCGTACCCGTTTCTTCCCGCTTGTTCTCAAACAGGCGAACCAGCAACGCCTGTCCCCGCAACAGGGCGATTGGGGTAGTTATTACCAGAATGCGCGCAAGGTGGTAGCCGGTAACGTCGGCTACGGGCTGCGTGAATTGAAGCGCAAAAAAATCTGGCGCCCGGAGTTTGCCCGGCAGGTCAACCGCATATTCCAGGACGGATTGCTCGCATAGTCATGCTGCTTTCACGGCTGCAAACCCTTGCGGGTGAACAACCGCAACAGCCTGCACTGCAAAATCAGCAGGGAACGCTGAGCTACGGCAAGTTATATGCCACCGTTCAGACTGTATCAGAAGCATTACGCACACTGGAGATCGGCAGCCTTGGCCTGCTGATGGATAACAGCCCGGCATGGGTCATCATGGACCTGGCTGCGCTGGATGTCGGTATTACCGTGGTACCAATACCAGGCTTCTTTTCACAAGCGCAAATCGGCCATGCCATCCAGGAAGCCGGTATCGATGCACTCTGTACCGACATGGACCTGGCCTGCGAATGGCCCGGTTTTGAAACACGCGATGCGCCACTCCCGACGACCCGGCTACATGTTGCAACAAGCCCGCGCTCCAGCCAAAAGTACCCTGCAGGAACGGCAAAAATTACCTTTACTTCCGGCACCACCGGCCAGCCGAAAGGCGTGTGCCTGTCAAAAGAATCGATGTTGGCGGTTGCCGACTCCATCGTCCAGCTAACCGCGGACTGCAATATAAAGCAGCACACGTGTTTATTGCCCTTGTCCCTGTTGCTGGAAAATATTACCGGCGTGTACGCACCCTTGCTGGCCGGCGCAAGCATTTCCCTGCCTGGCAGTGATGAGCGTGGCCTCCATGGCAGCCAGCAACTGGACATAGAGAAACTGTTTCAGTGCCTGCATAGATACCGCCCTGACAGTCTTGTACTGGTACCGCAAATGCTGAAGGTACTGACGATCGCTTGCGAACAGGGCCTGGTAGTCCATGACAACCTGAATTTTATCGCTGTTGGTGGTGCCCGCGTGTCCAGGGGGCTGCTTGATGCGGCGAGGCAGGCAGGATTGCCGGCCTACGAAGGCTATGGTCTGTCGGAAGCCGCCTCTGTTGTCAGTCTGAATACACCCGGCGATGAGCGTGCAGGCTCGGCTGGCCGACCGTTACCGCATGTTCGGCTGAAGATTGCCGATGATGGCGAAATTCTCGTCTCCGGCGCTAATTTACTCGGCTATACCGGACAGGCCCTTCAGAAGGAACAATGGCATGCCACCGGTGACCTGGGATACCTGGATGATGATGGTTTCCTGTACCTCACCGGGCGCAGGAAAAACCTGTTCGTAACTGCCTATGGACGGAACGTCAATCCTGAATGGCCGGAAAGCGAATTAGTCCGCTTCCCGGAAATTGTACAGGCCGTTGTGTTTGGCGAAGCCCGTGCACACAATGTTGCCGTCATCCTGCCGGCTGATGAGCAGCTGCCCGACCAACTCATAGAAAAATGCATCGCCACGGCGAATGCAGCATTACCCGATTATGCCCGGGTACATCAGTGGGTTCGCGCGCGCGAGGCATTCTCCCGGGAGAACGGGCTGCTGACTGCCAGCGGTAAACCCCGACGGGATATCGTTTGGGAATGTTATCAAACACGCATTAAATCAAGCAGCTCTGCAAGCGCGGACACAAGGAAGGCATGCTAATGGACTTCTTCAACCAGCTACAGTCAGCAACCGAATTCGAACGCCGGGAATTTCTTAAAGCCCCGGTGATTCAACAAACCATGGAGGGCATGGTCACCGTTGAAACCTACCGCGCTTTTCTGGCTGAGGCCTATCACCATGTGAAACATACCGTACCACTCCTGATGAGCTGTGGCGGTCGCCTGCCCGAACGCCTGAACTGGTTGCGTACAGCGGTGGCCGAATACATTTCTGAAGAAATTGGCCACGAGGAATGGATCCTTAATGACATCACTGCAACAGGTATGGACGCGGAAGCTGTGCGCAACGGGCAACCCGGGCTGGCAACGGAACTGATGGTTGCCTATGCCTATGACACCATTCAACGTAATAACCCTGTTGGTTTGTTTGGCATGGTATATGTCCTTGAAAGTACCAGTATTGCGCTTGCAACACGTGTCGCGGAAATTACCCGTTCCGCCCTGGGACTGCCGAAAGAGGCGTTTACCTATCTCGCATCACATGGATCACTGGATCTGGAGCACATGAAATTCTTCGAGCGCCTGATGAACCGGATTGAAGATGATGATAACCGGCAATGCATCATTCACGCCGCAAAAACCTTTTACCATTTGTATGGCGATATCTTCAGGAGCTTGCCGCTTGCCGCAGACACACGGCAACAGGAGGCGGTCTGATGAGTGAACACTACAATATCCTGTTAACCGGTGCCGCTGGCGGCATCGGAAGCACCATTGCCAGGCACTTCTCCGCAGACGGCCATCACCTGCTGTTAACCGACATCAACAGTGAGCCACTTGAGAAGCTGGCCACACAACTACGCTCTGATCAGAGCGCAAAAGTACAAACCATTGCCGCCGACCTGACCAACGGGGAAAGCCGCACTCTACTCGCCTCCGAGGCGCGTGGATTTAACGTCGATGTAGTGATTAACGCCGCAGGTTATAACCGTTTTGGCTTGCTGGAAAATATCAGTGATACAGATATCGAGCGTATTTTTTCAATCAATATCATCTCACCCATACTGTTATGCAAGGCCCTGCTGCCCTGGCTAATGACACGGGAATCCGCTCATATCGTCAACATCGGTTCGACATTTGGCTCACTCGGTTACGCCGGCTTTACCAGCTACTCGGCCTCCAAGTTTTCCCTGCGCGGCTTCTCGGAAGCGTTAAGGCGCGAACTTGCCGACACCGGTATTCAGGTGCATTACCTCGCGCCTCGCGCAGTCAAAACCGCCTTTAATGAGGATGCGGTTAACCGTATGAATGAAGCGCTGGGCGTGGCAATGGATTCACCCGATGTAATACCCGGGGCCATTGCACGCATGTTGAAGCGTGGTCAGTCAGAACATTACATCGGCGGCCCGGAAAAGTTCTTTGTGAAACTCAACGCCCTGTTTCACCGTCTTGTTGACAAAGGCCTCGCCGGTCAACTCAAGACCATTCGGCACCACGCACGTATTGCCACCGGTCACAGTGATCCCGATAACGAGCAAGACACACAACAGTCAGTAAATACCAAGGAGACTTCCCAATGATACGTTCCACCAAATTGACCTTCATGCTATTCATTATGCTGCTGGCTCCGTTAACAAACAGCAGTGCTGCCGGCCTGTCACAAGACATTGCATCACTACAGCACGAATGGGCCCGGATTAAATACCAGACCAGTGAAAACCTGCAGGAAGCACAATTCGAGGCACTGGCAAAGACCGCGGAAACCATCACGGCGCGCTACCCGAACCGCGCTGAACCACTCATCTGGGAAGGCATCATCCTCAGCACCTGGGCCGGAGCCAAAGGTGGACTGGGCGCGCTGTCCCTGGTGAAGCAGTCACGTGACCGGCTTGAAAAAGCGCTGGCAATCAATCCGAAAGCGCTGGATGGCTCTGCCTTCACCAGCCTGGGCACACTGTATTACAAGGTACCGGGTTGGCCCATCGGGTTTGGTGATGACGAAAAGGCCGAGGAACTGCTTACAAAGGCCCTGGGAGTCAACCCGGATGGTATCGATCCC
>DAOVYA010000032.1 GCA_030635865.1 Gammaproteobacteria bacterium
ATATTACCGGTGCCCACCGTGGCAGACAGGGCCGTGGACAATGCCTGGAAGTGTGATACCTCGCCGTCATCCGTTTTGCAGCTGTATTTGCCGGAAATCAGACCTGCAGCATGCTTGAAACCGCGTACCTGTATCAGGCCCATGCGGATGGTCAGGTAGAGGCCGGTGCCCAGCAGAACCAGCAGTGTGACCGGATTGCTCCATAAAATACCGGACAGCTGTCCGGTCCAGTCCGTCAGTTGCTGGATAAAACCCACAAAATTTTCTCCCTATTGCGCATATCTCAGCGTCAGTGTATTGCCCTGCTGGTTAAAATCCAGTTGATTCAGAAAGCTCATGCCAAGCAGGACGGAATCATTGCTGACATTCGGGTTGATGCTGGCGCGTACCGGTCCGAGATGCAACGGGCCAAGCCGGATTTCATCGGCGACGGTTTGCCATGCGCTGACCCTGCCGTTAGCCGTTTGGTAACTCACCTGTCTGCCGCGTTTCAGACCCAGCCTGTCAGCAACACTCACCGGGATGGAGACATCGGTCGCGCCGGTATCCAGCATAAATTTGACCGGCTGGCCGTTAATTTCACCATTTGCAACATAATGCCCATAGCGATTGCGTTGCAGGCGGACCTCGGGGATTTCATCACTTGCGGTCGTCCGGGAAATCTGCCGGTTGGGATTGCGCTGTTGTTCCAGTCGATCGTTGAAGAACCAGGTCAGCAGGACCAGCAGTAATACCCAGGCCGCAATAATCATACCCTTGCCGATATGCTGAGCCTGCTTGTCCTGTTTATCGGGCGTGTTCATTTAATAAACCAGTCGCAGGCCGGCAAACATGTGGCGCTTGTCCGGTTGGTAGAAGTTCCTGAAACTGGCGCGCTTGATTGCCGGTCGCGTATGCAGGCTGCCGCCGCGCAGGGTGTAGTGCCTGTTATCAAACCACGGTTGTGAATATTCCTCGTAGGGAAAGGGCGTGAAGCCGTCATATTGGTAAAAATGGTTGCCACACCATTCCCATGCACGCCCGGTATCTTCCAGCTGTTGCAGGCGGCAGGCCACTTCCCACTGGTGCTCATGCGGCAGGTGACCTCCGGCCCATTCGGCATAGGCCTGTGCTTCGTACAGGGAGATGCCATTCAATACATCATCGGCATGCAGGTCATAGCCGCCACGTAGCCCTATACCATACCATTTGCCTGCAGCGTTCTTGCGCCAGTGCTGCGGGCCCGAAAGTTTCTCCTGTTCCAGCCAGTGCCAGCCGGAATCACTCCAGAGGTTCTGCCGGGTATAGCCGCCATCTTCCATAAAGGCGAGGAATTCACTATTGCATACCGGCTTGCTGGCGATGCGATAAGGTCCCAGTGTTGCCTGTTGTGCCGGCAGTTCATTGTCATAGGCCAGTGGTGTCTTGCCGCCAACCCTGTAATGGCCTGCGTCTATGCTGACGGTTTCCACTGCCGGTTGTTTTGCCAACAGTAGATTTTCAATAGAGTAGTCAGGCGCGGGCTGAGCCAGCGCCTGCTGGGTCAGCGCCATTAACATGGTCTCGTAGTGCTGGTTATAATGCTGAATAAGAAAATGTACCAGGTAATCATCCTGCATGAGCGGGTGCTCGCTAATCCCGGATGCGGGTGTTGCAAGGGCTTCGTAATTCATTGACTGCAGTCCATGCACCCATTGCTGCATGACATCAGGCGCCGGGATTTTTTGCCCGCGTTCGGGCTTCGGGGTGAGCGGGGGTGTATAGAGCTCTCTGACCGGTGCTGTAAAACGGTTGTCTTGCTGAACAATCTCCTGTAACCAGTAACACTCAATGTAGGTACAGTGTCCCAGGTGCCAACCCAGCGGACTCAGTTCGCGGTGGAACTGTCGTCGGAAGCTGTCTTCATCGAGCTGTCCGGCCAGTGCCGTTACGAGGTCCTGCGCCATGCGCAGTTCATCGAGTAGTTCCAGGTTGTTCACAGAGCCTGTAACTCGGGTGGATTGTTTGGATCAAGAACCAGGATATGGTGTTCCGGTACCGGCTGCCAGAAGCCGTTTTCCGAGAAGCGTTCCGAGGCGACCAGTTGCCCGCCCGGAAACAGTTCATCATCGGTCGTGTAGTACAGTGACGGGGATTCATGGTTCAGTCCATGCCGGGCTGCATAGAGTCGCTCGCCGTCTGAAATGACGATATTCAGCAGTGCCGATTGATCATCGATCCAGTTGGCAATCAGCCTGAACAATTTGCGGATTGCCCCGGGCAGGTCTGCTGTTTTGTCTCCAAGTAATAGTTGGCGCAGGATTATGAACAGGTATTCGGAATCCGTATTCCCCCGTATCTTCGCGATGCTCCCGGGGGACAGTATTTGCAGTATTTCCGGTAACACCTGCGCATGAAAGTCATGGATAAAGCCGTTGTGCGCAAACAGGTATTTGTCGTCGCTGAAGGGTGCTGTATTGAACGTGTGCACCGGGTTGCCCGGGGTTGCACTGCGTACTTCTGCAATCCAGAGGGGTTCGCAAAGGGTGGCAGCGAGGTCAGGCAGGTTGTTGTCTCCCCAGATCGGTGCTGTACAGGTGTAGGTGGAGGCGATACGTTCCCGGTTATACCAGCCAAACCCGTAGCCATCAGCATTCAGTTTGGTGTACTTCAGCTCCCCTGGTTCCCAGGACTGCCTGTACAGGCTGTGTGGCGGGTCAATCAGAAATTGTTGCAGTGGTATGGCAGATCCCAGGTATGCGGCTAGTCTGCACATGATATCCCCCGGTATGGCATCAAAGACTTTGTTGATGCCTGAATATGGTTATGCTCCCAGCAGAAATTCAAGCAGGGCCTTTTGGGCATGCAGTCTGTTTTCCGCTTCGTCCCATACTACGCTCCGGGGCCCGTCAATCACATCTGCAGCGACTTCTTCGCCCCGGTGCGCCGGCAGGCAATGCATGAATAATGCATCGGTAGCAGCGGCTTCCATAACATTTGTATCAACCTGGTAATCTGCAAAGGCCTTTTCACGCTTTGCCTGTTCTTCCTCCTGTCCCATGCTGGCCCATACATCTGTCACCACCAGGTCTGCACCGGCTGCCGCATCTGTGGCAGTGTCCGTTATGACAGCATGCGGGCCGGCAGCATCAAGTATCACCTGATCCGGTTCGTAACCCTTTGGGCAGGCTATATGCAGTTTAAAGTCGAACCGGCGGGCTGCATTGATGTAGGAGTGGCACATGTTATTGCCGTCCCCGATCCAGGCGACAGTCTTCCCGCGCATATCGCCGCGCTGTTCATACCAGGTTTGCATGTCGGCAAGCAGTTGGCACGGGTGATACATGTCGGTAAGGGCATTGATAATAGGTACAGCCGAATAATTGGCAAAGCGTTCTATCTTTTCGTGCTCATAGGTCCTGATCGTGATGACATCTGACATGCGCGACAATACGCGTGCCGAGTCTTCTATTGTCTCCCCACGGCCAAGCTGTGTGTCACGAGGTGACAGAAATATTGCATGTCCGCCAAGTTGTGCCATGCCGACTTCGAAGGACATGCGTGTGCGGGTTGATGATTTTTCAAATACCATGGCCAGCACGCGGTGCTTGCATGTTTCATCGTGTTTGCCGGCTGCATGGCTGGCCTTGAGTTCTATGGCGCGCTTTATCAGTCCACCGAGTTCATCGGGGGACAGGTCGAGCAACGTCAGAAAATGTCGGGTACTCATGTTTTTATCCTTCGAGAAAACTGCGCACCAGGTCACTGACTTGTTCAATGATCATGTCGACCTGTTTTTCAGTCGTTATCAAGGGGGGTAACAGGCGTACAACGCGCTCGGCCGTGACGTTGATCAGCAGCCCCTGTGAAGCGGCTATGCTTGCCAGTTCAGTGCAGGGCCGGTCAAGCTCTATACCAATCATCAGCCCGAGGCCGCGGATTTCGGTAACGCCTTTCAGATTTTTCAGTGCCCTGGTAAATCCCTTTAGCAGTTGTTGACCAAGTTCGGCCGCCTTTATTACCAGCTTATCCTGTTCAATCGTATCCAGTACTGCCAGCGCAGCAGCGCAGGCCAGCGGATTGCCGCCAAAGGTGGTTCCGTGACTGCCGGGCTGCAGCATATCTGCAGCCTTGCCATTGGCAAGACAGGCGCCAATGGGCACACCGTTACCGAGCGCTTTTGCAAGCGTTACGACATCCGGCAGAATGCCCTTGTGCTGGTAGGCAAACCATTTCCCGGTGCGGCCCATGCCGGTCTGGATCTCATCGAGCATCATCAGCCAGTTGTGCTCATCACAGATATTGCGTATTCCTTCCAGGTAGCCGGTATCCGGAATATTGATGCCACCTTCGCCCTGCACCGGTTCAACCAGTACCGCTACGGTGTCACTTTTATTGGCAGCCACTGTCTTGATGGCATCCAGGTCGTTGTACGGGACGCGTATGAAGCCGCGTACCAGCGGTTCAAAACCAGCCTGTACCTTGCGGTTCCCGGTTGCGGTAAGTGTTGCCATGGTGCGGCCATGGAAACTGTTTTCCA
The DNA here is from genome assembly GCA_030635865.1 of Gammaproteobacteria bacterium. GTDB lineage: Bacteria > Pseudomonadota > Gammaproteobacteria > UBA9214 > UBA9214 > UBA9214. The sequence continues at coordinate 4,499 of DAOVYA010000032.1, forward strand.
TGACGATAATAGCCGGGCATTTTATATCTTTGCTGTGGCCAAACAGGCGGGCGATCTTTATGGCTGCTTCGTTGGCTTCTGCGCCAGAGTTGGAGAAGAATACCCGGTCCATTTTTGCCAGCGTACACAAGCATTCTGCCAGTTGCTCCTGTAGAGGAATGCCATACAGGTTGGAAGTGTGTACCAGTTTTCCAGCCTGTACAGTGATGGCCTGCGTCACCGCCGGGTGTGCATGACCGAGTCCGCACACCGCGATACCGCTCAGGGCATCCAGGTATTGTTTGTTTTCTGTGTCCCACAACCAGATGCCTTCACCACGTTCAAACCGGATTGGCAGTCGTTTGTAGGTCGACATGATGTGATCAGCCATTTTTTACTTCATCCAAAATAGAAAAGGCAGCCCGTTACAGACTGCCATCTTGCATACCAAGCGGGTTCCCGTCATTGCGAGCGAAGCGAAGCAATCTCATCTTAGTACAATCAAGCGTTTAGAGATTGCTTCGTCACTGTCGTTCCTCGCAATGACGTCCCTGTTGCTGATTCTATAGCCTGCAGCCCGAAAAGCGCAAACCCGGCCAGTGACCGGGTTTGCGTGTCCTGCTGTTGCTGAATCAGTCCTGTTTCTGTCTGATTATCCAGCGTTTTTCAGGGCTTCCCTAGAAAGGCAGGCCATGCGCATGGCCGACCATGCACATCAGCATGGGGATAGACAGCAGCGTATTGGTGCGCGATGCCATCAGTGCCACCTTCTTTCCGGCGGCAATCTCGTCAGCAGAGGCTTCCACTATGCCGAGGATCTTCTTCTGGTTCGGCCAGATCAGTACCCACACGTTGAACAGCATGATGGTGCCCAGCCAGGCCCCGATACCGATAACCTGCCAACCATCCTGCAGGGTAAAAGCTGCAACTGCGCCACCTTCACCGAGGTTCTGCAGCGCACCAACGCCTGTTATCCAGGTGGCAACGGCGCCCCAGCGGAACCACAGCAGGGCGCGTGGTGCGACGTATTTGTTGATTGCGGCGGGACCAGGACCGCCTTCGTCACCCAGGGCTTCCCCGACAGCCGGCACCTGGACAAAGTTGAAGTAGTACAGCAGGCCGATCCAGACAACACCGGCCAGAACATGGAACCAGACTTCAAATGAGAGCGCGTTGAGATCGGTTGTGCCAAGGCCAAGTACAATAAGGAACGCAAGGACAAAACCGGAAATAATGGTGCCCAAGACAGAAGTTAGCGGATTCATTGAGGGGTCTCCCAGTGTGGTGCTGCAAGCAGTTTATGAATTTATGTAATAGCTGACTAAATTAGTCAGGAATGCGAGGATACGGCAGGTATGCTCGTATTGCAATATACTGAATTCGGGATTTCTGCCAAAAAAGCATTGGGTTACAGCACATCCGCTACTATTGAGACTTGCTGGATACAGGCCGGGGGACACGCTTGAATGCCATTGAACTGAGTGTATTTGCCAGCCGGATAACGGCCATCTGCGATGAAATGGGTGCGGTGCTGAGGCACACTGCTTTTTCGACCAACATCAAGGACCGGCTGGATTTCTCCTGTGCCGTGTTTGATGCGAGAGGCATGCTGTGTGCCCAGGCTGCCCATATACCCGTCCACCTGGGCAGTATGGCCTATGCCATGCAGGACCTGGTTGCAGGCACGCAATGGATGCCGGGTGACATGCTGATCCTGAATGACCCGTACCTCGGCGGGACGCATCTTCCCGATGTGACCCTGATTGCCCCGGTATTTGTCGCTGATGTTTGTATTGGTTATGTTGCCAACCGGGCGCACCATGCGGATATTGGTGCGCAAAGTCCGGGTTCCATGCCGATTTCACGCAGCCTCGAAGAGGAGGGCCTGGTTATTCCACCTGCCCATCTCCTGCGCGCCGGCAAACCGGTTGAGCAATTCATGCAGAGCATACTTGCGGCGACCGCCAGCCCTGTGCAGATGCAAGGTGATCTCGCGGCGCAGGTCAGTGCCAACCAGCTGGGCGTTGATCGCCTGGCCGAACTGGCTGAATCGATGACAGTTGCCAATTACCTGGATGGCCTGGCTGCCGTAAATGATTACGGTACACGTCTGGGTGAAAAGGCGCTTGGTGCGATTCCGGATGGTTGCTACCGGTTTCATGACGTAATGGACGATGATGGAACCGGTAACAGGGATATCCGGATCGAGGTTGCGATTCATGTGCAGCAGGGGAAAATCGATGTGAATTTTGAAGGTACGGCACAACAGGTTGAGGGCAATATCAACTGCCCGTTGCCGGTGACCGCTGCAGCTGTTTTTTACGTCTTTCGCTGCCTGATGCCGGTTCACACGCCGGCCTGTGCCGGCAGCTTTGAAAACATCCGCCTGTCTGCCCCGCACGGGTGTTTGGTGAATGCACGCCGGCCGGCTGCCGTGGCTGCCGGTAACGTGGAGACCAGCAGCCGGGTAGTGGACGTGGTCATGGGTGCCCTGGCGCAGGCGCTGCCTGATAAAATTCCGGCGGCCAGCCAGGGTACGATGAATAACCTGGCGATGGGGTCAAGAGATACAAAACAGCCCTGGGATTATTACGAGACCATGGGTGGCGGCGCCGGTGCCGGCCGGGTACAGGCCGGACAAGATGCGATCCAGACACACATGACCAATACACTGAATACACCCATTGAGGTGCTTGAAATGGAATTTCCACTGCGCGTGCATCGCTACCAGGTACGCAGGGGTTCAGGTGGCAGCGGTATCCACCACGGTGGTGATGGTTTGACCCGTGAATTTGAATTTCTTGAAGCCACCAGCGTGACTCTGTTAACAGAGCGCCGTCGTCACCCGCCATGGGGATTACAGGGTGGCGCACCCGGCAAGACCGGCGAGAACCGGCGCGGCAAGCAACGTTTGCCGGGCAAGACCTGCCTGGCAGTGGATGCCGGTGAACGGTTGACGGTACATACACCAGGTGGTGGTGGATGGGGGGCTGCCAGAAAAAATGATTCTCGCAAAGATGCAGAGCACGCAAAGGTATAAAAGATTGATTAAATGGCATTTTAAAATCTTGTCTTGGCGTGCCTTGCGTCTTTGCGACAGTTTATTGTTTGTGGGCGGACACTAACCATGTGTGGCATCTGCGGTGAGCTTCGTTTTGACGGACAGGCGCCTCTTCGGGAAACACTGGAGGCCATGACAGGCAAGCTGGCGCGGCGCGGGCCCGACGCCAGTGGTCATTACTTTTCTGGTCAGCTTGCGCTGGGGCATCGCAGACTTTCAGTGATTGATCTCTCGGAACGTTCCAACCAGCCGATGGTGGATGAAACTCTCGGTCTGGTGCTGGTCTTTAACGGTACGATTTACAATTACCCGGAACTCAGGGAAGGGCTGCGCGCAAAGGGCTATAAATTTTTCTCGGATGGCGACAGTGAAGTCATTCTGAAGGCGTACGCGGAATGGGGTGAGGATTGCCCGACGCATTTGCATGGCATATTTGCATTTGCAATCTGGGACACTGCCAGGCAGAAACTGTTCCTGGCGCGTGACCGTTTCGGCATCAAGCCGCTGTACTACAGCCTGTCCCCGGGTGGCATGCGTTTTGCCTCAACCAGCCAGGCCCTGCTGGCAGCCGGTGATGTGAATACATCCATTGATCCGGTTGCCCTGCATCACCACTTCAGCCTGCATGCCGTCGTACCGGCACCACGTACCCTGTTGCGCGGCCTGCGTAAATTACGGCCCGCCCACAGCATGACCGTCTCTGCAATTGGGCGCAACCGGGTACAACGCTACTGGCAACTGGACCTGTCACGTCAATACCCTGCAATGAGCGAATGGGAATGGATAGAAGCGACCCATGAGGCATTACGCAAGGCAGTCGAACGGCGGCGCGCGATAGCCGATGTACCGGTTGGTATCCTGCTCTCGGGTGGCCTGGATTCCAGCCTGCTGGTTGCAATGCTGGCCGAGGTGGGTGGCGGAGACCTGCTGACTTTTTCTGTCGGTTTTGAAGATGAACCGGAAGAGCAGGGCAACGAGTTTCAGTATTCCGACATGGTGGCGGAACTCTATTCCACGCAGCATCATCGTTTCACGATTCCCAATGAGCAGGTGCTTGAACGTTTAGCAGAGGCGGTTGATAACATGGCCGAACCCATGGTTGGCCAGGATGCGATTGCCTTTTACCTGTTGGGTGAGCGTGTATCGCGTGAAGTCAAGGTAGTGCAGAGCGGGCAGGGTGCAGATGAAGTCTTTGCAGGCTATTTCTGGTACCCGCAAATGCTTGCAGCTTGCGGCACGGATATCGAGCGGTTTGGCGAGCATTATTTTGACCGCTCGCATGATGAGTGGCTACAGATGATTACACCTTCCTGCCATGGTCCGGATTATACGACCCCGCGTGTTGCACAGGGCCTGTCACACTTTGGCGGCGATGATTTTATCAACCGGGTGCTGGCCTTTGATGTCACCACCCTGATAGTCGATGACCCGGTCAAACGCGTGGATAACATGACCATGGCATGGGGCCTGGAGGCGCGTGTACCGTTTCTTGACCAGGAAGTGGTCGAACTGGTGGCCTGTATGCCCGCAAGGATAAAACTTAAATCAGGCGGCAAGCATCCACTCAAGGTGATTGCCCGCGATCTCCTGCCCGATGTTGTTATCGACCGGCCGAAGGGCTACTTTCCGGTGCCCGCCCTCAAGTTTGTGCGTGGCCAGACGCTTGAGTTCATGCGCGATGTTCTGGAGTCGCAGGCCTGTCATGAGCGCGGCCTGTTTCAGCGCGACTATGTGCAGAAAATGCTGGATAACCCGGACGGAGTACACACGCCGATTAACGGCAACAAGCTTTGGCACCTGGCCTTGCTGGAATTCTGGTTACAGCGCAATGTGGATATATCCGCATAAATGCCAGTGTTTCTCACGGGATTGACGAGCCCTCACTTGATCTTTGAATCCACAGAAAATTTTCTTCGGTCGGAAATACGGTCTGTATTCCGCTCCCTCAGAAAATTCCCTGTGAATCCAAATCTCTGTGTGATTATCTCGCCAATCCCGTGAGAAATACTGGCTATTGCCTTTATGTGGATGCAGTACAGGGTTACACTTATGCCCATGAAAGCTATTCAGAAATCAATATATACGAGGGTAATGCAATGGATGTGATGGAACGAATCGACAAGGCGGTAAAAGAGAACCCGGTGATGATCTTTATGAAGGGTACACCGCAGTTGCCGCAGTGCGGGTACTCAAGCCGTACGGCCCAGGCGCTGGCTGCCTGTGGGCAGGAATTCGGGCACGTAAACGTACTGGCTGATCCGGAAGTATTCGAGAACCTGCCTCGGTATGCCAACTGGCCGACTTTCCCGCAGGTTTATATCAATGGTGAGTTGATCGGTGGATGTGATATCACCCTGGAGCTTTACCAGAAAGGTGAACTGCAAACGATGGTGAAGCAAGCAGTAGAGAAAGGCTAACGAGTTTCCGATTATCCCGTCATTGAGCAACCCCACCCTCCGTCATTGCGAGCGAAGCGCGGCAATCTCGTGAAGCTGGCAGCGGACTTGACGAGATTGCCGCGTCACTGCGTTCCTCGCAATGACGGTTGTGGTAAAGGATTGCCACGTCACTTCGTTCCTCGGTAACCGCTCCATGCGTCGCCTACATGGATGTAGGCGAGGGGCGTGAGCAGGATGCGGAAGCTTTCTCTACCTCCTGCATCCATGCAGTCGTCGCAATGAC
>DAOVYA010000075.1 GCA_030635865.1 Gammaproteobacteria bacterium
CGAGGCACTGCAGGCGCATGCCGATACCAGCCGGCGTTTCAAACTGGCAGTCGCCGGTCGCTACGCCGAGCCGTTGGTGGCATACCTCAAAACCGCCAGCGGCGTCAGAAAAGTGGAAGTCGCCGGCAGCTTCAGGCGCTCCCGCGAGACGGTTGGTGACCTGGACATTCTGGTCATTGCGAGCCATGGCCGCAGTGTCATCGAGTATTTTGTTGCCTACGACGAAGTCGAAAACGTGCTGTCCAGCGGCACCACGCGTGCGGCCGTCATCCTGCGCAGTGGTCTGCAAGTCGATGTGCGCGTCGTCGCGCCGGCAAGTTACGGCGCAGCCCTGTACTACTTCACCGGCAGCCGGTCGCACAATATTGCCGTGCGTCGTATCGCACAGCGGCAGGGCCTGAAAATCAACGAGTATGGCGTCTTTCAAGGCGACAAACGCATCGCCGGCAAGACCGAGGAAGAGATGTTTGAATCGATTGGTCTGCCCTGGATCCCGCCCGAACTGCGGGAAAACCGCGGGGAGATCGAAGCCGCCCACGCCGGCCTGTTGCCAATACTGGTTAAAACCGGTGACCTGCGCGGCGACCTGCACTCACACACTCGGGCCAGCGACGGCCACGAGTCGATTCAGGTCATGGCCAATGCAGCAAAAAAACACGGCCTGGAATACCTGGCTATCACCGATCATTCCAAGCGTTTGACGGTCGCACATGGCCTGGACAGCAAACGGCTACTGGCACAACTTGAATCGGTCGATGCATTCAACGCCGACGATCATGGCATCACCCTGCTCAAGGGTATCGAGGTCGACATTCTTGAGGATGGAAGCCTGGACCTGCCGGACAATATTCTGGCACGGCTCGATGTCGTTATTGGCGCCGTGCACAGCCGCTTCGACCTGACACGCGCGCAGCAAACCCGCCGGATCCTGCGCGCCATGGACAATCCTAACTTTACCCTGCTGGCACACCCCAGCGGGCGCCTTATCGACCGGCGTGCACCCTATGACGTTGACATGACAAGAATCATTCGTCATGCGCGTGAACGCGGCTGCTTCCTGGAACTGAACGCACACCCGGAACGGCTGGACCTGCTGGACACCCATTGCCAACAGGCGCGCGAAGAAGGTGTGCTGATCAGCATAAATTCCGACGCCCACAGTATTGTGGGCTTCGACAATTTACATTTTGGCATCGGCCAGGCCCGGCGTGGCTGGCTGGAAAAACAGGATGTACTCAATACTCGCCCGCTGTCGGAATTGCGCAAACTGCTGGCGGGGACCCGCTAGCAGCCGGCTAACCACCCTCTTGAAGGGCTGGACCTCCCCGGTTATGCCTGCGCTGCGTGAATGGCTGGACAGTCAAAAATATAGCGCCTGAATTATGCCCGGCTTTCCTGTTGGGGCTGAGCTGCCTGGCTTGTCATTTCCGGGGTTTCGTTCTTTGCCCATCCCTGTAGCAGCAGTTGGTCAATTTCCATTTCTGCTTCCAGCCAGTCCTGCTCAGGACTGCCACACATAAATCCACGGCGCTCGGCACGCAAATAGGCGCATTCGGTGATTAACCGACGTCTGGCATCGACATCGACAGCCCCCCCCTGGCCCCGGACCCTGATATCCGGCCCTTCCGAGATTTCAATCCGGGCTTTCAACTTCCCGGTCGCCTTTTCCATAGCATTCTCAAGTTTGCGCTCGAAGCCCGCTTCAAGCTCACGCAGACGCTTACGCAGTGCTTCCAGTTCACCTGATAATACTTTCATGGTTAGTCTTTCTGCCATTTCCATATCCTCCATTCTGTGATTACCTTCTGCCTGCTCGCCGCATACATAAACAGTAGCAGCTATTGCCTGTGCCGCAAGGTACCCACCCGACAGGATGAAGAAGTTGATTCTGACCATTTTTTCCAGAACTGGCGTGCACTGCAGGAACCGGTACTGAAGGCCAGGCAGGGAAAGACTAAAATGCAGCCGCGACACAACAAGCCCTGTACCAGCGTGCTTTTCTTAACGGTGCCGCCCGGACCTGTGAAGACACACCCGCCATGGAAACGGAAACGTTTATCCTTTTTACAGGCGCTTCGGCAAATGCTTGCGGATCTCCAGCGCACTATATTGCCCTAGATTTTTTTCAATCTCGGAAATTTTCATGCCGGATGAAGTTTTCAGGCTCTCTCTCAGCAAACTCAAAAGAGGCGGGCCGGCTACCAGCAGCAACCGGTTACAACGTCCTTCATTATGTGCGGCCTGCAGATGGTCAGCGACCTGTTTGGCAAAACGGATGGTCTCCTGCTTGCCGGGCCCGACTGTTGTGCCCATGTCATGACGCCCCTGGCCCTTACTGTCAAAACTGCGACCCGGCCGGTCGGAGGTCAGTGTCTGTTCGCGCTCACGCGCCTCCGGGTGCTCCAGTTCACCGACATCCAGCAATGCGCCATGGGGATCGGCAACGGTAAAAATACGGGCCTTGCTTTGGTCTGCAACTACTACCCAGAGTTTGGACATGATGCCTCCTGATGAATCTATATATCTTGGGAAAACTTCTTATGTGCTCTATTTTAAACATAGTCAACGATTTCCTGTTTGACCAGGATCATGTTTTCAGCCCTTTCAGGTTATAAACCAGGGGCGGCCGGCATGACAGGACCTGAATAGAACATCGGTTCTGCTCTTTATCATCATTCCTGCGGTTGACTATGCCGGTGAGGTAGTCAACAGTGCCGGGTATGTGTGCCATGAACAGTATACCAGCGCCAGGGGTGGAGACCGTGTTCCGGGTGCATGGCCTGACCAAGGTCTATCATATGGGTGAGGTCGATGTGCACGCCCTGCGCGGTATCGACCTCGATCTGTTTGCCGGCGAGCTGATGGTGCTGCTGGGCCCGTCCGGCAGCGGCAAGTCCACCCTGTTGAATATCCTCGGTGGCCTGGATACTTCCAGCGAAGGGTCAGTCCACTACCGCGACCAGGACCTGACCCATGCCGACGAGCGCCGCCTGACAGAATATCGCCGTTACCATGTCGGCTTCGTATTCCAGTTCTATAACCTGATGCCCAGCCTGACGGCACGCGAGAATGTCGCCGCCGTAACCGAGATCGCACGTGATCCGATGACACCAGAGGACGCTCTGGCGCTGGTAAACCTGCAGGACCGGATGGACCACTTTCCGGCGCAGTTGTCCGGCGGTGAGCAGCAGCGTGTGGCGATTGCGCGTGCCGTTGCCAAGAACCCGGCCGTGTTGCTGTGTGATGAACCGACCGGTGCGCTCGACTCGGAGACCGGTGTATTGGTGCTGGAGGCACTGGAAAGCGCCAATCGTGAACTCGGTACCACCACGGCACTGATCACGCACAATGCCGGTATTGCCGACATGGCCGACCGGGTGGTGCATATCATGGATGGCCGGATCGGTTCCGTGCAGCGCAACCCGACCCGCAAACGGGCCAGCGAGTTGAGCTGGTAGGTATGCGTGTCCTGAACCGTAAGCTGTGGCGTGACCTGGTGTCACTGCGTGGCATGGTGCTGGCCATTGCACTGGTGCAGGTGGGTGGTATCGCCACTTTCGTAATGTCGCTGTCTACCTACGACTCGTTAACGGTCACGCGCGACGGCTATTACCGCGAGCAGCGCTTCGCCGATGTGTTCGCTTCATTGAAGCGCGCACCTGCCCGGGTCGCGGAACGTCTGCAGGAGATCCCTGGTGTCGAACGGGTACAGACACGGGTAGTTGCCGCGGCGCGGCTCTCGGTGGAAGGGTTTTCCGACCCGGTCATCGCGACACTGGTCTCGATCCCTGATACCGGGCCACCCGCCCTGAATGCGCTCTACCTGCGACGCGGCCGGCTGGTCGAAGCGGGACATGACGATGAAATCGTGGTGAATGATGCATTTGCCGATGCACACGGCCTGCAACCCGGGGACACGCTGCAGGTGACCATCAACGGACGCCGCAAGCAGCTCACTATTGTCGGCATCACCCTGTCACCCGAGTACGTCTACCCGATTGCACCGGGCGCGGTGTTCCCGGACTACAAGCGTTACGGCGTGTTATGGATGGGACGCACGGCACTGGCTGCCGCCTATGACATGGAGGGCGCGTTCAACGATGTGGCACTAAAGCTGATGCACAGTGCCACACTCGACAATGTCATTGACCGGCTCGACCACATCCTTGCCCGTTACGGTGGACGGGGTGCCTACGCGCGAGATGACCAGACCTCGCACCGTTTCCTGTCCGAGGAAATGAAAGGGCTGAAGACCATGGCCACTGTATTCCCGGTAATCTTTCTCGGGGTCGCGGCGTTCCTGCTGAACGTGGTCATCACGCGGCTGGTCAATACCCAGCGCAACCAGATTGCGATCCTCAAGGCATTTGGTTACAGCAACCTGGCGGTGGGCCGGCATTATGCCGCGCTGGTGCTGGTGATTGTCTGCCTGGGGCTGGCCGGCGGCATTGCTGCCGGCATCTGGCTGGGCAAGGGGCTGAGCGCACTCTACATGACATTTTACCGTTTTCCGTTTCTGCATTTCCGGCTGGAAGACGATGTGATATTGCTGGCCGCACTGGTCAGTATCATTGCCGGCATGGCCGGTACCGCGTTTGCCGTACTGCGTGCGGTGCGTCTGCCGCCGGCCGAGGCGATGCGGCCGGAGGCACCCCCGTTGTATCGCCCCACACTCATCGAACGGCTCGGTTTGCAGCGCTGGTTTTCACAACCGACACGCATGATAGCGCGACATATCGAACGCCGGCCGGTGAAGTCACTGCTGACAATCAGCGGCATTGCCGCCGCCAGCGGCATCATCATGGTCGCCAATTTTCAAAACGATGCCATCGGCTACATGATTGACGTGCAGTACGCGATGAGCCAGAGCCAGGACCTGACCGTTAGCCTGACCGAGCCGACCTCGCACCATGCACTGTACTCACTGAAAGGCCTGCAGGGGGTGCTGCATGCAGAGGGCACCCGGGCCGTGCCGGCGCGCCTGCGCTTCGGGCAGCGCAGCTACCGTGGCTCGGTGCAGGGTATGGAACCTGACGGGGTATTGCGCCGTATTCTCGATGCCGACCTGGAGCATGTGGCTTTGCCCGCACAAGGCGTGGTATTGACCGACTACCTTGCCGAGTTGCTGGCGATTCATCCGGGCGAGCTGCTTGACGTTGAGGTGCTGGAAGGCAGTCGTCCGGTGCTACAGGTGCCGGTCACCGGCCTGACCAGTGAGTACCTGGGTGTGTCGGCCTACATGCAACGTGACACGTTGAACCGCCTGCTGAAAGAGGGCAATGCTATCAACGGAGCCTACCTGGCGATTGATTCACGCCACGGTGAGCGCATTTATCACGAACTCGATGAAATGCCGCGCGTGGCCGGCACCGTGGTGCGTGAAACGGCGATTCGCAGTTTTCACCGGACCATGGAGGAGACCATCCTGTACTTTGCCTTTGTCACCGCGCTGCTGGGTGGCGTTATTGCGTTTGGCGTGGTCTACAACAGCGCGCGTATTGCACTCTCCGAGCGCGCCCGCGAGCTGGCCAGCCTGCGTGTAATGGGTTTTACCCGTGGCGAAGTGGCATACATCCTGCTCGGCGAACTTGGCCTTCTCACCTTGCTGGCCCTGCCGCCCGGTTACCTGTTCGGTCGCGAGCTGTGCCGCTACCTGTCAAACGCATTCCGCTCCGACCTGTACCGCGTACCGCTGGTGCTGGAGGCCGACACGTTCGCCTTCGCCGCCAGCGTGGTGCTGGCCTCGGCGATTATCTCTGCCGCGCTGCTTTGGCGTAAACTGAACCAACTGGACCTGGTCGGTGTACTCAAGATGCGCGAGTAACGCCGCCACCTGAACAGGATTATGAAAGTATGAAATCCAACCGGACAATCGTTATCACCCTGCTGGGCCTTGTCCTGTTGGCATTGCTGGTATGGGGGTTCTGGCCCGGCGCGGTGCTGATCGAATCAGCAGTGGCTGTACATGCGCCGCTCAGCGTGACTGTGGAGGAAGAAGGTCAAACCCGCGTCAAGGATCGCTACGTCATTTCTGCTCCGGTTGCCGGCTACCTGCAACGTATCGCACTGGAGGTCGGGGATACGGTAACCCGGGGGCAGACGCTGGCATTGATGGAGCCGCTGCGCCCCGAGGTGCTAGACCCGCGCACCCGTGCACGCGCCGAGGCACAGGTTGCCGCTGCACGCGCCGCCATCAAACGTGCGGAACAGCAGGTAACCGCAGCACGCGCCGAAGCAAGCTTCGCACGCAGTGACCACGCGCGCAAACAGGAGTTGCAGGAGGGCTCGCTGGTTTCGCGCGATGCACTGGAGCAGTCCGCCGCGCGTTACCGGGAGGCTGAAGCAGAATTGCGTTCCGCCGGATTTGCAGTAGAGGTGGCACGCCATGAACTGGAGGCTGCAGAGACGGCATTGCAGTATTCCATTGGCGACAATGGCGAAACGGCAACGGAGACAGTGGCAATCAGGGCACCGGTCGACAGTCGCGTGCTGCAGATTCATCGTGAAAGCGAAGGTGTGGTGACGACCGGTGAGCCGCTGCTGGAAATCGGTGATCCGGCCGCGCTGGAAGTCGCCGTGGATGTGCTGTCGGCGGATGCCGTGCGGATTCAGCCCGGCAGCAAGGTGCAACTACTGCGCTGGGGAGGCCCGCAGGTACTGGAGGCCATAGTGCGAACCGTTGAACCGACCGGCTTCAAACATATTTCGGCACTGGGCGTCGAGGAACAACGTGTCTGGGTTATCGCTGACCTGGTTTCACCGCGTACTGACTGGGAGCAGCTGGGTGACGGCTACCGTGTCGAGGCGCGCTTTATTCTCTGGCACGCGAACGATGTGCTACAGGTGCCGGCAAGCACCTTGTTTCGACACGATGACGACTGGGCGGTTTTTATCATTGAAGGC
>DAOVYA010000233.1 GCA_030635865.1 Gammaproteobacteria bacterium
CGGCAATTCCGGCAGAACCATTAACCAGCAGGTTGGGAACACGCGTCGGAAATACGGACGGCTCATGTTCAGTCTCGTCGTAGTTCGGTACAAAATCGACCGTTTCCTTGTCGAGATCTGCAATCAGTTCATGGGCGATCTTCGCCATGCGTACTTCGGTATAACGCATGGCCGCAGGTGAATCACCGTCCACGGAACCGAAGTTACCCTGCCCATCAACCAGCATGTAGCGCAAGGAAAACGGCTGCGCCATGCGCACGATGGTGTCGTATACCGCCGTGTCACCGTGCGGGTGATACTTACCAATCACGTCACCGACAATGCGTGCCGACTTTTTGTAGGCCTTGTTCCAGTCGTTGTTCAGCTCGCTCATCGCAAACAAGGCACGGCGATGGACCGGTTTCAGCCCGTCGCGCACATCCGGCAATGCGCGCCCGATGATTACGCTCATGGCGTAATCGAGGTACGATTGCTTCATCTCGTCTTCGAGATTGACAGGGACAATTTCTTTCGCGAAATCGGTCATTTGGACGGGCTATGTTCTACCTTATATAGGTTGCCTGGAGCTGCAAACAGCGCCTGAGGGCATCGATGGCGACAAAGACCAACTATTTTAGCACACTCGGCTACCCCACTACACCAGAAAACCAGCAGTTTCTGGTGGCACTCAGGCCCTCTATTCGAGATTCAGGAATTTTGACTGCTTGAATGGCCCACTGGCGCTTGATCATGGAGTTCGGCCAGTTTTTCGCGGTCCGGTGCCGCCACAATACCCGCCTCGGTGACCAGGTAGTCGACCAGGCTGGCTGGTGTTACGTCAAACACCGGATTCCAGGCAGTGGCCCCTGCTGCTGCCAGCGCATGACCGGAGAATTTTAATATCTCATCGGTCGGCCGCTGTTCGATGGCCACCTGCTGCCCGTCCGGCATAGCCATATCCAGGGTAGACAGCGGCGCCGCCACCATCATTTTCACCCCGTGATAACGACAGGCCAGTGCCAGCGAATAGGTGCCAATCTTGTTGATGACGTCACCGTTGGCCGCCACCCGGTCTGCGCCGGTAATAACCCATTGCACCTTGCCCCCCTGCATCAGGAATGCGCTGGCACTGTCCGTGACCAGGGTCACCGGAATATCATCCTGCAAAAGCTCCCAGGCCGTCAGGCGTGCGCCCTGCAACCACGGACGCGTCTCACCGGCGTACACGTTGACAAGCTTTCCCGCTGCCCAGGCACTGCGTATCACACCCAGTGCAGTGCCGTAACCACCGGTTGCCAGGGCACCGGCATTACAGTGTGTAAGCACGGAATCACCTTTATTTATAAGGTTTGCGCCATATCCACCCATGCGGTGGTTTGCCTCAATATCGGCTTCGTGTATCTGCCGGGCCTCCTCCAGCAAGCATGCGGCAGGTTCGGCTTCGCTCCTTGCCAGGCGTTGTTGCATGCGCTGCAGCGCCCACACCAGGTTGACGGCGGTTGGCCGGGCGGCAGCCAGCTTTTTGACATCCTGCTGCACCCGTGCCTGCCAGTTATCCGGGTTGTGCTCGAGATGTTGGCGTGCCGACAGCACGACAGCGTAGGCCGCGGTGATGCCAATGGCCGGTGCGCCACGCACCACCATGTCCCGGATGGCTTCAGCCACGGAGACGGCATCCTGCAGACAGAGATAGTGCTGCTCATGCGGGAGGCAGCGCTGATCGAGCAGCAGCAGCCCGCTATCGGTCCATTCAATCGCCTGGAATGAGTTCTGTCTGGTCATCTGCTGCTATTGGCCTTTCCACACCACCGCAAAATCGGTTATTCTACTGATTCCAGCCGAAAAAATCGTCACAGGGGGCTGGTTTCATTCGAAATATGTGTCTAGAATAAGCGGCAGCAAAATCTGACCCCAAACTTAACCATCCACAGGAGTGGCCAAAAATGAAACATGAATATCACATCGGAAGGCTGATCGGCTCAATTGCCGCCGGCATGCTGCTTGCAAATGTCGCAGTTGCCCATGAAGCCGGAACCGTCACTGACGGTTACGTCGGTGACTCACAAAAGCATTACATCACACACAGCACCGGCGACTGCGTTCGTACCGGCTCCTGGAAGAAGGAAGACCAGACCGTAGATTGCGGTTTAGTGCCGGTCGCCAAGGCACCGCCACCACCACCGCCAGCACCGCCGACCTATGAAAAATTTACACTCGCGGCTGAAGCCCTGTTCGATCACGACAAGTCTGTGGTGAAACAGGCCGGCAAGGATGCACTGCATGCACTCGACAACAAGATCAAGAGCAAGGGCGCAACCGTTGTTGATATTGACGTCATTGGCCACACGGACAGCGATGGTTCTGAAGAGTACAACCAGGCACTCTCCATACGCCGCGCTAATGCCGTCAAGGACTTCATGGTTAGTGAAGGCATTGATGCCAGCATCATCGACGTCAGCGGCAAGGGCGAACTCAGCCCGATTGCAGACAACAGGACGCGTGAAGGCCGCGCTCTGAACCGTCGTGTTGAAATTCATGTTGGTGTAAAACGCCAGAATTAAAAAACACCTGTTTGGATGTAACAACAAACCCATCGCCTGTTTTCAGGCGGTGGGTTTTTTTATTTACAGGGAGAAAATAGTCAATGGATAATATCTCAATGGATAACCTTGAGACATTACTTGATCCGGATCTGATCAATACTTACCTGGTGCCCTGGGGTATACGTATCGTAGCGGCCCTGGCGGTCTTTATTATTGGCCGCTGGATCATAAAAATGGTGGTTGGTTTTGCCGGACGCATGATGCGCAAGGCACAGGTAGACGAAATGCTGAGCACGTTCGCGGGCAATATTTTATATACCGTACTGCTGGTCGTGGTGGTCATTGCCGCCCTTGATCAACTGGGTATACAAACCACCTCGCTGCTTGCCGTATTTGGTGCCGCCGGCCTGGCTATAGGCCTGGCATTAAAGGATTCACTGGCCAATTTCTCTTCCGGCGTCATGCTGATTATCTTCCGTCCCTTCAAGGTTGGCGATTTTATCGAGGCCGCCGGCATAGCCGGTGTCGTCGAAGAGGTGCGCATATTCAGCACCATACTGCGCACCGGTGATAACCGCGAGATCACGATCCCCAACAGCCAGATATACAGCGCCCCGATTGTCAACGTATCCGCGCGTTCAACACGGCGCATAGACCTGGTGTTTGGCATCGGCTACGAGGATGACCTGCGCAAGGCGAAGCAGTTAATTGAAGCCGCCTTTGCAGCCGACGACCGTATCCTTGATGATCCGGCCCCGGGCATAGCCGTCGGGGAACTTGCCGACAGCAGCGTCAACATCAATGCCCGGCCCTGGGTCAAGACAGCAGACTACTGGGCAGTACGCTCTGACCTGCTGGAGAACATCAAGCTGTCTTTTGACAGCAACGGTATCAGCATTCCCTATCCGCAACAGGATGTACACATGCATAACGCGGCCTAGTACTGCTGCAAACTGATAACCTCGTATGCTGAGTAATACCAAACTAGATACCAGATTTCATTAATAGCCACGGAATCCACGGAAGAACAC
>DAOVYA010000154.1 GCA_030635865.1 Gammaproteobacteria bacterium
GCAAAAGCCATTGCTTCCTGCTGTGCAGCATCACGTTTGCCGCTCGCACACAGGGATTTCATTTCGGCTTCTACCTTGTTTGCCCGTTGTTCAAACTCCTTCATCCGGGATTGATCAATGCCCTGCATGCAATTTTGCATTTCCTGCATTTGTTGCCTCATGTTTTGCATATCACTTTCACTCATCCCCTGGTAGTTCTGGGCGATGGCCGTTAAAGGTAATAACAGGGTAAGAATACCCGATAGTATTTTCATAATTTCTTCTCCTCGTGGGATACGTGGGATGGATAAAGGGTGCCCCTCTACGCCCCGTTGAAATACGCCAACATCCGCGCCCGCATCCGCGCATCAGGCAAGCGCCCAAACCCCGCTCCCATATTGTCCAGCATATGATGCACCCTGGTGGTGGCCGGTATGACGCAGGTCACGGCGGGATGGGAGATGATGAACTTCAAAAAGAATTGACCCCAGCTGGCGCAGTCGCATTCGGCCGACCAGTCCGGTAGCGCCTTTCCCTTTACCGCGCGGAACAGTTCGCCCTTTTGGTAGGGGCGGTTGACCAGTACCGCCGTGCCGCGCTCGGCGGCCAGGGGCAGGAGACGTTTTTCCACTTCGCGGTCGGCGATGTTGTAACTGAGCTGCACGAAATCGAAGTCTTCCAGTTCCAGGGCCGTTTCCAGTTCCTCGTGAAAGCGGCCGTGCGACGTGGTGATGCCTATGTAGCGAATCCTGCCTTGCTCCTTCCAGTCCTTGAGGGTTTCGAGGTGTACCTGCCAGTCCCGCAGGTTGTGGATCTGCATGAGATCGAAGCGTTTCACCCCCATGCGCTGCATGGATTGTTGCATCTGTTCGATACCGGCCTGCTTGCCGTCGGTCCAGACCTTGGTGGCGGCAAACAAACGGTCTTTGTTGGTGGTGGTTTTCAGCAGATCGCCGAGGACCTGTTCGGCGCTGCCGTACATGGGGGAGGAATCGATCAGCGCGCCGCCCTGGTCGAAGAAGGTCTGTAGCACGGGGGCCAGCTGTGCCCGTGCGCCGGCATCGTCCCTCGCATCAAAGGTACGGGACGAGCCCATGCCGATGACAGGCAACTGCTCGCCGCTGGCGGGGATGGCCTTTTTAATCAGTGGGCGGTCACCGGCCCATAGCCAGCGGGGCCATGTGACGGCTCCCGCAGCCACGGCACAACTACCCTTTAAAAACGTTCTGCGCTTGATCGTTTTCATGCTGATTTCTCCTCTGTTTCCTGCGCTGCAAGCACGGACTGTTGTTTACCCAGCCGATAGGCGACCCCGGCCCAGACTGCCGCCAGCGGCACCGCGATGAAGGCGATCGCGGACAGGCTCAGCCCCAGCAGGCGCAATCCATCATAGGCCCAGGCGCTGACCGCATCGCCGCCGCGATAGACCACGGTGTCGATAAAGTTTTTGGCCTTGTACTTCTCCTCCCGGCCCAGCACTACGTAGAGCATCTCCCGGGCGGGGCGCATGATGGCGTAGTTACCCGCGCGCCGGATGACCTGCACCACCACCAGCACCGCCAGTACCGGCGCAAACCCGATGACCAGGAAACCGGCGCCCAGCAGCAATGGTATCAATGCCAGCGTCACCGGCAGACCCAGCCATTTGACCAGGCGCCCGGTCAGCAGTACCTGGATCAGGATGGTGAGGCTGTTGACCGCCAGGTCAATACCGGCGAACACCGCGGTGCGGGCTGCCGGATCGGCGAAACTGTCCCGCACGATCTGCGCCTGCTGAAAGTATAGGAAAGTTGCCAGGGTGGTGAACAGCAACATCAGCAGGCAGATGCCCAGCAGATAGGGCGAGCGCAGCACCAGTTTCACACCGGCGAACAGGCTTCCGCCCAGTGCTGAATCGGCTGCTGCATCCGCCATGGCGCCGGTTTCCGCTGCAGCCGTGACCCGCTCTTTCCAGGCGATTAAACGATAAATGCACAACAAGGCCCAGCCCAGACACAGGGCCGAGATCAGCAGCAGGTTGGCGGGCCCCAGGGACAGGGCAAGACTTGCCGTCAGCAGCGGGCCTGTGATGGCCCCGGCGCTGCCGCCGGCGGCGATGAAGCCGAACAGGCGCCTGGCCTGCCGGTTGCTGAACAGGTCCGCCATGAAGCTCCAGAACACCGACACCACGAACAGGTTGAATACGCTGGCCCAGATAAAGAACGCCCGCGCCACCCAGGCATGGGTAACATTGGATCGGAACAGCACAAAAAATATCAGCAGGTTGGCAATGAAAAACAGGTACACAACGGGGAGAAAGTGCCGCCGCCCGAAACGGGAGGTGACCCAGCCGAACAGAGGCACAATCGCGAGCATGACCACGAAGGTGCCGGTAAACAGCCACTGCAAGTTCTCGACACCACCGGCCACGCCCATTTCATCGCGCATGGGACGCACGATGTAATAACTGCACAGCAGCGCGAAGAAATAACTGAAGGACCACGACAGTGCACGCAGTTCTTCAGGCTCGACGTCTACCAGGCGTTTTAGAACTAAAGGGGCCGGATACATTTTTTTGCCCTGGCCGAAACAGGTATACTGTATCCTGATTCCCGGCCTGTCGATACCGTGCCAGATCCAGATATTTTCATCTCCCTGCTCACCATAGAACTGATGATTCCATGGGCCCGGTCCCTAAAGGACAAGCGCAGTGCCGTGCGCGGACTGAAGGATCGTCTGCGTTCCCGTTTCAACGCCTCGGTTGCCGAGGTGGCCTATGAGGACAAGTGGCAACGGGCGGTAATAGCTGTCTGTATCCTTGGTAGTGATAGGCGGCAGCTGGAATCGAGCATGACCAAGATCCGTCAGCTGTGCGCAGAGGCCAAAGACTTGCAGATAGCTGATATGCATCAGCAATGGTTGTAAGGTAAAAAAAGAAAAAGTAAAGAATAGGGGACAGACCACGTTTTTTTAGTAAGATTTGATAGGTTTTATGAATAAACGTGGTCTGTCCCTATTTTTCCCATCAAATATTTCCAGTTGGGATGGCGGCGCAGGGATCGGGATTTTGCGGGAGTGATAAATGATTGAACATATAGATACACTGGACAGCCTCAACAAGCATGCCCCGATAAAAGATAAACTGGTCAGTGCTCATATGACGATCAAAAAGAGCCTGCCGTTTATCGCACGCATTGCGATTGCACTTTACGATCCAGAAACCCGTGTTTTGAAAACCTTTCTACATAGTAGCGAAGATGATAACCCGCTGGAAAACTACCAGGCATTGATCGATGATGCACCATCGCTTAAAAAGATCCTCGATAAAGGCCTGCCTCGCGTCATCAACAATATGCTGACTTTTGATGACGGGAGTAAAGAGCATACCAGGCGCATAGGCCGCGTCGGTTACGCTGCCAGCTATACCATGCCAATGTTCAACGACGGGGACTTTCTCGGTTTTGTCTTTTTTAATTCCATGGAACCCGACGTATTCAACGAACAGGCGCTAAACCAGATCGATATTTTCGGGCACATGGTTTCCTTGATGATCATCAAGGAAATATCCACCATTAAAACCCTGGCTGCTGCATTAAGAACCACGGGAAGAATTACCCATCTGCGCGATCCGGAAACCGGATCCCACCTCGACCGCATGTCCCGTTACAGTCGAATGATTGCCAGCGCACTGGCAGATAAATACGAACTCAAGGATGACTACATCGAACATATTTTCATGTTTTCTCCATTACACGATATTGGCAAGATCGGTATCCCGGATAACATTCTCATGAAACCCGGAAAACTCGATCATGAGGAAATGGAGGTCATGAAGTCACATACTGTCAAAGGCAGGGAAATCGTCGACGAGATTCTGAATAACTTCGGCCTGGACGGCATTGATTACGTCAATATCTTGAGAAACATTGCCGAATTCCACCATGAGTCGGTCAATGGTGCAGGTTACCCTTCCGGAATAACGGGTGACCAGATTCCACTTGAGGCAAGGATTGTTGCCGTGGCCGATATTTTCGATGCGCTGACCAGCAAAAGGCCTTACAAGGAGGCGTGGACCAATGAAGCCGCAATTGAAACACTGAAACAACTGGCAGGCGAGAAGCTCGACCGTGATTGCGTAGATGCATTATCCGACAATATGGAAGAGGTCGAAAATATACAGCAATTCTTTAAAGAAAATATCTACGGCTAGGTTCGGGCGCAGGAACAATTAATATGCAAATAAGGGGACGGAGGGAATAAAACTTAATCCCTCCGTCGCCTTTTCATGTCTGATCCCTTGATCAGGATTCTTATGTCTTCGCAGTCTCGCCACTAAGTTCCCGGACCAGGGGGTAGAGTTTCTCCGTTTCGTTCTGTATACGCTCGAGCACCAGGTTAAACATTTCTTCTGACTCCTTGAGGAACTGGCCATGATTGGCGATAGTCAGGGTGTCGGCCTTTTTCCGCGGACACCAGGCCTTGGTATAGGTCGCCATGATCTTTTTGATCTCCTGCGAGCCGGACATGAAATTTTTCGCCAGTTGCTGGGTTTCGTGATCCTCGTGCGTCAGCAGCTTTCTGTAGAGATTCCGGTCGACGGTATCGATGTGATGTTTGACCTTTTCTGTATAGCGGTAGAAAAGTTCACAGCATGTCCCGGTGTCACACATGGACCGATCCTTGAACAGGTAGAGCAATACGTTGGAGAGTTCCGTGATGTCGTGGTTCTCGGCATGTAATTCTTCATAGGTAATCATTTCAAAATCCTTTCTGGTGGGTTCAGTGTAGGGAGGCTCATAGTGATCTGCATATCTAATAGATTATTATGGCGAATCAAGGAAAATTGCAGCTGATATTTATCAAGACGATAGGAATGCTGGGGGATTAATTAGTCCGAAAAAGCTGATAGTTGATGTTATTTCGCGATTTCACATAAAGGTATCAGAAAATAGGTGTATATTGCCTGATCAAGAAATAGATGGCGAATTCGTTGATGAATACGTAAAAAGGTATATTTCCGAAGGACATCGAACAACATTAAGGAGGTCAATCAGAAAGGAAGACGAA
>DAOVYA010000141.1 GCA_030635865.1 Gammaproteobacteria bacterium
AACGTTACCTACATGATTGGTGATAAAGAAGGCACAGTACGCATGGATAAAAAGCCGGGAAGTCGTATTCCGGTCGAGAATGGCAAGCTGCTGCTGGTGAACTAGTCTTTCAGGAACCACTCATAACATCACAGGAAAGGAGCCGGGAGGCTCCTTTTTTGTTGTGCGAGGAGAACTTAAAGCCCCCCGGGAGGTGGCCCGTCTGCAATCAGGGAACTATCTGTCCTGCATGCGGAACCGGCTAGTCGTTTATTACCTGCCTGATGTTCCCGACATGCTGGCCAAACCCGGTTTCCAGGTACTCAATAAACTCTTCACGCAGTTCGGGGTGCAACAGGGCAAATTCCACGGTGGCCTTCAAATAGCCGAGCTTGCTGCCGCAATCATAACGCTTGCCTTCAAACCGGTACGCCAGAACCTGCTCATCTTGTAACAATCTCTCGATAGCATCAGTCAGCTGGATTTCACCGCCTGCGCCCCGGGGGATCTTCTCAAGGTGCGAGAAAATTCCCGGACTGAGAATGTAGCGCCCGACAACAGCCAGGTTGGAACGTGCATCCGCCGGGGCGGGCTTCTCGACAATATTGCGCACATGGGTAATCCGCCCATCGGACTCTTCCGGGTCCACGATGCCATACTTGTCGGTCTCGTCATGCGGCACTTCCTCTACACCAAGGATGCTGCAGTTACGGTCATTGAACACCGATATCATCTGCCCAAGCACACATTTTTCACCCGTGTAAATCAAATCATCGGCAAGAATGACGGCGAAGGGCTCGTCTCCGACCACGGGCTTTGCACATAACACGGCATGCCCCAGCCCCAACGCCTCGGGCTGGCGCACATACACACATGTGATATTCGACGGTACAACACCGCGGACAATTGCAAGCATGTCGTCCTTGCCTTTCTTTTCCAGCTCGGCCTCAAGCTCATAATTCTTGTCGAAGTGGTCTTCAATAGCACGCTTGCTGCTACTGGTTACAAAAATCAATTCTTCCACGCCCGCGCTTGCGGCTTCTTCCGCGGCATACTGGATCAAGGGCTTGTCAACGATCGGCAACATTTCCTTGGGGTTGGCCTTGGTTGCCGGCAAAAACCGGGTCCCCAGCCCCGCTACGGGGAAAACAACCTTTTTTATTTTACTGCTCATATGATTAACCCTTTTATCAACTTTCCTGAATGCGGTCATATACATCTTCAAAACGGACAATATCATCCTCGCCCAGGTAACCGCCTGACTGTACCTCAATTACTTCCAGTGGAATATTACCCGGGTTCTCCAAACGGTGTTTCTCGCCCATGGGGATATAGGTTGATTCATCCTCATGCAGATCGAATACCCGGTCCCCGCAAGTCACGCGGGCGGTGCCTTTCACGACAACCCAGTGTTCCGCCCGATGATGGTGCATTTGCAGAGACAACTGCGCCCCTGGCTTTACCGAAAGACGCTTTACCTGGAAACGTGTACCGGCATCGATCCCTTCATATGAACCCCAGGGCCGATAAACCTGGCGGTGTACCTTGCTCTCGTCACGATTGGACTTCTTCAACCGCTCTACAATCTTCTTGACGTCCTGCGCCTTGTCCTTGTGTGCTACCAACACGGCGTCAGCAGTTTCCACCACGATGACATCATCCATGCCCACGATTGCCAAACAACGGTGTTGCGCAACCAGGAAAGCATTATGTGTGTCTTCGGCAAGCACATCCCCCCGGATCACATTCCCGTGGTCGTCCTGTGGACAAACATTCCACAAGGCAGACCAGGCACCGACATCGGACCAACCAGCACTGATCGGAACCACAACCGCCTTGCCGGTTTTTTCCATCACCGCGTAGTCAATGGAATCGCCGGGGCAATCACGAAACGCCTGCTGATTGACCCTGAAAAAATCACTGTCCTGCCTGCCCTGCTCCATTGCAAGGTCACAGGCATTCTTTATATCCGGTCGATACCGTTCGATTTCTGCCAGCCACTGGTTAGCACGCATCAGGAAGATGCCACTGTTCCAGTAATAATCACCCGCACTCACATACTGTTCCGCAGCTTTTAAATCCGGCTTCTCGACAAACTCTGCAACACTGAAAGCCACGCCGTCCCCAAGCTTCTCACCCCGCTTGATATAACCATAGCCGGTTTCCGGGCCACCAGGCACTACGCCGAATGTCACCAGTGCGCCATTCCCGGCATGGGGACTGGCCTGATTGACAGCGTCTACAAATTGTTCCGGCTGTGTCATGACATGGTCGGCCGGCATCACCACCATCATTGCATCCGGGTCCTTTGACACAAGATAGAGTGCTGCCAGTGTCAGTGCCGGTGCCGTGTTTCTTCCCTGCGGTTCAAGGATAATCGTCGACGGAGTCTTGCCAAGTTCTACTACCTGCTCGGCCACCAGGAAACGGTGTTCCTCGTTGCACACGTACACCGCATCACCGAGGTCAGGTATTGCATCCAGGCGGCAGGCCGTTTCCTGTAGCAGTGTTCTGTCTGATACCAGCGGCAACAGCGGCTTGGGATAATGCTCACGCGACAATGGCCAAAGGCGCGAACCTGAACCACCTGAGAGAATTACCGGGTACAATTTCATAAGACTGAATCCTGACATTCAAACGCGGACTGCAAAATCTCTTTAATAATCGACTATTTAGCCGGAAAATTTAACCGCTCAATACAGTAGCGGAAACACCAGCCGATACGACCGGGCAGATACAGTACCAGGGCAGGCGCCGGGACAGCAGGAAATTCTGCCGGGCAGATAGCTGGCACTATAACCTATACTGCTGTTTTATATTGAAATATTTCGGGTCATGCGGCTGGGTAGCGATCCGCCACGTCATTGCGACTTCACTTTCTCGTCATTGCGAGCGAAGCGCGGCAATCTCCTGAATCTGGCAGCGGAGTCAGGTGCGACCCGGAACGAGATTGCCGCGTCACTGCGTTCCTCGCAAAGACGGGGGAGGCGCAATGACGAGTGTCAAAACATTTAACAGGTATGGCCCGGACACTCACGTCCGGGCCATCTTGACATACCGCTGTATCACTTCCCGGGCGGGGCCGAGACCATCAGGTTTCTACGGCTCTTGTCTACCGTTTTCATACCAATACCCTTGACGTTGCTGAGATCATCAACACTAGCAAATGGGCCATGGGCATCACGATATTCGACAATCGCAATCGCCTTGCTTTCACCAACCCCGATAATGGCACTGGCGAGGGTACTTGCATCGGCGCTGTTGATATCGATGGGACCTGCAAACGACGCTACAGATACGAGCATCGCCAACACTACAAGTATGGATTTAATCGTACGCATAACTGCCTCCTGTTTTTTACGGTTCTTCCATGGTGTTTTTGTGTGGCGGCAAACACTCTGTCCAGCCACAACTGGAAAAATGCCTGACAGGAGGATTAATTCAAAGCGGAAAGTTCTGAATTGATTGTACGCAAAACGCTGGCCGGGTCGTCCGCCTGGGTAACAGGGCGCCCGATAACAAGGTAATCCGACCCATTGCGTACCGCCTCGACCGGTGTCATTACGCGCCGCTGATCACCTGTTTCACTCCCTGAAGGGCGAATGCCCGGTGTCACCAGCCTGAAATCGGCGCCATGACGCTCACGCAACAGGCGCGCTTCCCTGGACGAACACACGACGCCATCAAGCTCACACTGCGCCGCCAGAGCCGCCAGCCGCAAAACATTGTCTTCGGGTGTCCCGGCGAGACCGATGCCGGCAAGATCCGCCGCGTCCATACTGGTCAGGATGGTCACTGCCACCAGCAAGGGAGCATGACGGGCGCGGGCAACGCCTTCGCGCGCGGCTGCCAGCATGCGCGCCCCGCCCAGTGCATGCACATTTAACATCCACACGCCAAGATCGGCTGCTGCATGGCAGGCGTTGCTTACCGTATTGGGTATATCGTGGAATTTGAGATCAAGAAAAACATCAAAACCCTTCATGCGCAGTTTTTCGACCAGCGCCGGCCCTGACCGTGTGAATAATTCCTTACCCACCTTCAAGCGGCAGGAACCGGGCTCCAGGCAATCAACCAGCTTTAATGCAGTTTGTGCATCCGGATAGTCCAGCGCCACGATTACCCTGGATTTTTCCGAGTCATTCATACCCTGTCCTATTCACCTTCTACACCATGGATCGGTTTGACCGTGTTCCAGTGCTTGCATCCCGGACATTGCCAGTGCAATACCTTGCCACGAAATCCGCAATCACCGCATTTATATACCGGCTTGTTTTCCAGCAGCTGATCTGTCAGATTTTTCAGGATCAGGAGATTATCATGTGCTGCGCCCTCGCTCCGGCTGAGGCTGAGATCAATAAACCGGGAAAGTCCGCGCACCGACGGGCGTTTACTCAACTCGCCGGCAATAAATCTTGCAGCAGGCTCGCTACCTATTTCTTCACTGAGTATTTCAGCCAGGGCGAGTACCGGTGAGATACCTGAATACCTTGTTATTGCCGTATGAAGATAGTCAATCAGGTCATCAACCGTATCCAGAGCTACATGACAAAAATGCATGGCATCCAGCACTTCCGGTAATAACTCGATGTCCCTTTCAATCACCTGCCGGTAGGCATTCAAGGCCACCTGGTATTCACCCTTCTGCCTGGCAATACCGCCTCTTATCAGGCTGGCACGTGCGCAGTAAGGATTAAATTGACTGGCTTTCTCGAGAAGCCCGCATGCATTGTCCAGGTCATCCCTGGCACGTGCATTCTCGGCAAGCTCGCAGTAAAACTGGGCAATAACAGACTTGGCCGGCTGCTCGCCCACGAAACCCATTTGTTCAGCAATACCAATTGCATTTTCCCAGTCTTTTTCCTGCTGATAGATGTCAAGCAACAGCGGCAATACACTGGACAGATGCGCATTGCCTTCTATCAACTCTTTGAACAAGTTCTCGGCACGATCAAACAAACCGGCCGTCATATAATCCTGGCCGAGCTCAAGCAGGGAGTCCGTGCGCTGCTCATTGCTTAGTGAATCTCTTGAAATGAGGTTCTGATGAATACGGATAGCGCGATCAACCTCGCCCCGCTTCCTGAACAGGTTCCCCAGTGCAAGGTGGGTTTCCACGGTGTCACTGTTAACCTCCAGCATACGTATAAAGACATCAATGGCCTTGTCCTGCTGCTCATTTAACAGGTAGTTCAGCCCCTTGAAATATTCAGACCCGAGAATGTAATCCGGAAAACTGCCGGGTTTCCTCCTGTTAACACGCGCCGCGTACCA
>DAOVYA010000295.1 GCA_030635865.1 Gammaproteobacteria bacterium
AGATCGAGGTATTCGAGCGCGTCGAGGTGTCACGGTCCCTGTAGTATTGCCGGGGACAGTCCCCTTTATTACGATTCCTGTAACTATCCGAACATGCGATTTTCTTGCAAACAGATGGTCTGTTCCCGGGTTATTTTCTGATGCCCAGAGAGGTTCCAAGGACGCGCCGTGTCGGCGAGCAAATCCAGCGTGAACTGGCGGCATTGATACGGGATGAACTCAAGGACCCGCGGTTGGGGATGGTAAGCATTTCCTCGGTGCAGGTCTCACGTGACCTGGGCCAGGCAAAAGTATATGTCTCGGTACTGGGTAAAGAGGAGCAGGCGGCGGAATCCCTGGATGTTCTGAAGAATGCTGCCGGTTTCCTGCGGCACAAGCTTGGCAAGATCCTGCATATGAGAGTAATACCCGTATTACGCTTCTACCATGATCGGTCATTGGAAGAGGGTGCGCGACTCGGAGCGCTGATCAACAAGGCAATCGCCAGTGATAAGGGGAATGCCGGAGAGGATGAGTAAGGTGTGTTATACGACTATTGCTCCTGCATGCAAAAAACATTGCCACAGAGGGCACAGAGAACACAGAGGAAAATATTATTATATTTTTGTGTATATGGTTTTTAACTCCGTGTTTTCTGTGAACTCTGTGGCAAGGGTTTGTTTGGTTTTTCTTCACGCCTTTGCGCCTCTGCGTGAGTTGTTCTTTATGGGCGGCACTAGCAATATGGACGGCACTAGCAATGGGTAGACGTCAGCGAAACAGTCACCTGCGCCTTGTAAATGGCATTCTGCTGCTGGACAAGCCTGCGGGGCTGACTTCCAATGCTGCGTTGCAGGCAGTCAAGAAGCTATACCGTGCGCGCAAGGCGGGGCATACCGGCAGTCTTGATCCGCTGGCCACCGGTTTGCTGCCGATCTGTTTTGGTGAGGCTACCAAGATATCGGGTTTCCTGCTGGATGCCGACAAATACTACCAGGTCACCTGCAAGCTGGGTGAGCGAACTACCACGGGCGATGCTGAAGGTGAACTGGTTGAACAGCGGCCGGTGGAGGCTGTCACCGAGAAAAGCATGCGCAGGGTCATGGAGGGATTCATCGGTGATATCGAGCAGATTCCGCCCATGTATTCGGCCCTCAAGCACAAGGGTGAACGCCTTTACAAGCTGGCACGCCAGGGCGTTGAAGTGGAGCGTGAAGCCCGGCAGGTCACGATTTTCGAGATGGAACTGCTGGAATTCAGACTGCCGCTGGTGACCTTCAGGGTGCATTGTTCGAAAGGGACCTACGTGCGCACCCTGATGGAGGACATGGGCGAGATGCTGGAGTGTGGCGCGCATGTGGTCGGCCTGCGACGCCTGGGTGTCGGTCCCTTTGATAATACCGGGATGACTGACCTGGCAACCCTGGAGACACTGGCCGGGTCGGGGCTGGCTGAGCTGGACAAGCTATTGCTGCCCCTGGAAAGCGGCCTGGCCCAGTGGCCGGATGTCCGCCTCAGCGGGGACGCGGCTTTTTACCTGCGCCAGGGCCAGCCGGTGCTGGTGCCGCATGCGCCAACCACCGGCTGGGTACGCATCTACGAGGGGGAAAGCCGGTTTCTGGGCATGGGCGAGATCCTCGATGATGGCCGGGTGGCCCCGCGGCGACTGATGACGGCTCGTTAGAGCCCTACCCCCTATTGGATAGCTTGTGGCGGGCCTGATGCCCGGTTAAAATACCGGGCTCTACAGATTTTGGAAGTAAATTCAGGAGTTTTTCATGGCTTTAACTGCCGAACAAAAAGGCGAGATTGTGAAGAATCACCAGCGTGGTGATGCCGATACCGGGTCGCCGGAGGTACAGGTTGCCTTGCTGACAGCGAACATTACCGCATTGACTGGTCATTTTTCAGAACACAATGGCGATCACCATTCCCGACAGGGTCTTCTGCGCATGATCAACAAGCGTCGTAAACTGCTGGATTACCTGAAGAGCAAAGACAGCAAGCGCTACCAGGACCTGATCGGTAATCTTGGCCTGCGTCGATAATTCATACGTTCTTACCTGCCGTTAACCAACCACCTTTTTCAGACGAGGGAATACACCCGTGAGTGCAATAAAGAAATCCTTTCAGTACGGTGACCAGACGGTCACGCTAGAGACCGGGGAAATTGCCCGCCAGTGTAGTGCAGTTATCGTCAGCATGGGTGATACCCAGGTGCTTGCAACCGTTGTTGGTGCCAAGCATCCCATGGAAGGACGTGACTTTTTCCCTATGACTATTGATTACCAGGAAAAGGGTTACGCAGCCGGTCAGATCCCCGGCAACTTTTTCCGTCGTGAAGGCCGCCCCAGCGAGTCGGAAACCCTGTTGTGCCGCCTGATTGACCGGCCCCTGCGTCCGTTGTTTCCCAAGGGTTTCACCCACGAGGTACAGGTCATTCTTACGGTGATCTCCTACGACCCGCAGATTCAACCCGACATCCCGGCCCTGATCGGTGCATCGGCCGCGATGTCCATTTCAGGATTGCCGTTTGCAGGACCGGTTGGTGCTGCGCGCGTCGGTTATATTGACGGCAATTACGTCCTCAACCCGATGACCGAGCAGATGGAGGCGTCTCAACTCGACCTGGTCGTTGCCGGTACCGATAGTGCCGTCCTGATGGTTGAATCAGAGGCGAAGGAATTATCAGAAGAAGTCATGCTGGGTTCCGTTGTCTTTGGACACGAGCAGCAGCAGGTCGTAATCAGCGCGATTAAGGAACTGGCTGCAGAAGTAAATACGCCAGCGATGGAGTGGACAGCACCGGAAGAGAATCTGGCGCTGGCCGAAGCCGTCGAGAAGGAAGGCAGTGAGGCAATCGCGGCGGCCTACACGGTGGCGGACAAGCAGGACCGCTATA
>DAOVYA010000060.1 GCA_030635865.1 Gammaproteobacteria bacterium
GGCTGGCGTTACATCAAATACAGGATTCCAGGCAGTGGCCCCTGCTGCTGCCAGTGCATGACCGGAAAATTTTAATATCTCGTCGGACGGTCGCTGTTCGATGGCTACCTGCTGCCCATCCGGCACAGCCATATCCAGGGTAGACAGTGGCGCCGCCACCATCATTTTCACCCCGTGATAACGACAGGCCAGCGCCAGCGAATAGGTGCCAATCTTGTTGATGACATCACCGTTGGCCGCCACCCGGTCTGCACCGGTAATGACCCATTGCACCCCGCCCCCCTGCATCAGGAATGCGGCGGCACTGTCCGTGATCAGGGTAACCGGAATTTCATCCTGCTGAAGTTCCCAGGCTGTCAGACGTGCGCCCTGCAACCACGGGCGCGTCTCACCGGCATATACCTTTGCAAGTTTTCCCTCTGCCCAGGCGCTGCGAATGACACCCAGCGCAGTCCCGTAACCGCCGGTTGCCAGAGAGCCGGCATTACAGTGCGTCAGCACGGAATTGCCTTTATTTATAAGGTTTGCGCCGTATCCACCCATACGGTGATTCGCATCAATATCGGCTTTGTGTATCTGCCGGGCCTCCTCCAGCAAACACGCCACAGGCCCGTTTTCGAGTCTTGCCAGACGCTGCTGCATTCGTTCCAGTGCCCACACCAGGTTTACGGCTGTTGGCCGGGCAGCAGCCAGTGTGCGGATATCCTGTTGCAGTAACGTCTGCCAGTTATCCGGTGACTGGTCGAGATGCCGGCGCGCCGCCAGCACGACAGCGTAGGCCGCGGTTATGCCGATGGCCGGTGCGCCACGCACAACCATGTCCTTGATTGCCTCGGCCACGGAGTCGGCATCCCGCAGGCAGAGATAGTGCTCTTCATGGGGAAGTCGGCGCTGATCGAGCAGGCGCAGGCCGGCATCGGTCCATTCAATCGCCTGGAATGCGCCTGATTTTGTCATCTGATCATGGAAGCCTGTCCACTCTCCTCCGAAATCGGTTATTCTACTGATTCCTGCAGAAAAAAACTGTTACAAGGGGCTGGTTTCATTCCGAATATATGTCTAGAATATGCGGCAGGAAAACCTGATCCCAAATCATCAATCCACAGGAGTGGCTAAAAATGAAACATGACTATCATATCGGAAGGCTGATCGCCTCACTTGCCGTCGGAATGCTGTTTGCAAACGCTGCATTTGCACACGAAGCCGGCAAAGCCAATGACAGTTACGTTGGTGATTCATCAAAGCATTTAATCACACACAGCACCGGCGACTGCGTCCGTACCGGCTCCTGGAAAAAAGAAGACCAGACTGTGGATTGTGGTGCAGTGCCGGTAGCCAAGGCACCACCGCCACCACCACCACCGCCACCACACCCCCCCTATGAAAGCTTTACGCTCGCCGCTGAAGCCCTGTCCGATCACGACAAGTCAGTACTGAAACCGGCAGGCAAGGCTGCACTCCATACGATGGATGAGAAGATCAAGGGCATGGGCGCCAGCGTTTTCGATATCGATGTCGTTGGTCATACGGACAGTGATGGCACTGCAGAGTACAACCAGGCACTCTCCATACGCCGCGCAACGTCGGTCAAGAACTTCATGGTGAGTGAAGGTCTGGATGCCGGCATCATCGACGTCAGCGGCAAGGGCGAATCCAGCCCGGTTGCAGACAACAGAACGCGTGAAGGCCGCGCACTGAACCGCCGTGTTGAAATTCGTGTCGGTGTAAAACGCAAGACGAACTAAAACACCGGTTTGAATGTAACAACGAACCCATCGCCTGTTTCCGGGCGGTGGGTTTTTTATTGTGCAAAGGAGGATAATCAATGGATTTTGAGAAGTTACTTGCCCCTGAAATGATCAATACCTACCTCATACCCTGGGGCTTACGCATCGTATCGGCCCTGGCGGTTTTCCTGATTGGCCGATGGATCATAAAAATAGTGATTGCTCTCTCCGAACGCATGATGCGCAAGGCACACATAGACGAAATGCTGACCACGTTCACGGGCAACATTTTATATACCATATTGCTGATTGTGGTTGTCATTGCCGCCCTTGATCAGCTCGGCATACAAACCACCTCGCTGCTTGCCGTATTCGGTGCCGCCGGCCTGGCTATAGGCCTGGCATTGAAGGATTCACTGGCCAATTTCTCTTCCGGGGTCATGCTGATTATCTTTCGTCCATTCAAGGTTGGCGACCTGATCGAGGCGGCCGGCATAACCGGTGTCGTGGAGGAGGTACGCATTTTCAGCACAATACTGCGTACCGGCGATAATCGCGAAATCATCATACCCAACAGCCATATATATGATGGCCCGATCGTTAACGTATCCGCGCGTTCAACACGGCGCATTGACCTGGTGTTTGGCATCGGCTACGAGGATGACTTGCGCAAGGCAAAACAGTTGATTGAAGCTGCCTTTGCAGGCGATGACCGTATCCTTGACGATCCGGCCCCGGCCGTGGCCGTTGCAGAACTTGCTGACAGCAGTGTCAACATCAATGCCCGGCCCTGGGTCAAGGCGGCAAACTATTGGGCAGTGCGCTCTGACCTGCTGGAAAACATCAAGTTATCTTTTGACAGCAATGGCATCAGCATTCCCTATCCGCAACAGGATGTACACATGCATAACGTGGCATAAAACTCCGGGCGGGAGACCCGGGTCTCCCGCCCGAACATCCCCTCCGCTATACTTTCACCTCGAATGAAACCAGTGAAGTCATTGCATGCAAGCCGTTGACACCCTTATCCACAGTCGCTGGATCGCCCCGGTTGAGCCGGAAACCACGGTGTATGAATACCACAGCCTGGCTATCCGCGAAGGCCGCATTCTCGAAATCCTGCCGACACAACAGGCACGCACCCGTTACCGGGCAAGCGTGGAACTTGAGCTTGGAGAACACCTGTTGATCCCGGGCCTGGTGAATGCCCACACCCACGCGGCCATGTCCCTGTTGCGGGGCCTGGGCGATGATCTCCCCCTGGATGAATGGCTGAATGATCACATCTGGCCGGCTGAGTCTCATTGGGTCAACGAGGAATTTGTACACGACGGCACACAACTTGCCATGGCGGAAATGCTGCGTGGCGGCACCACCTGCTTCAACGACATGTACTTCTATCCCGATGTCGCAGCACGCGCAGCTGCAAGTTGCGGCATGCGCGCATGCGTCGGTCTGATCGTGCTGGACTTCCCCACGGTATGGGCAAACGATGCCAACGAATACATTTCAAGGGGGCTGGCCGTTCACGATAACTATCGTGCTGACCCGTTGATTAAAACTGTGTTTGCCCCGCATGCACCCTACACCGTCTCGGATGAGCCTCTGCAACATATCCGTATGCTCGCCGATGAACTCGACATTGGTATACACATGCACGTCCATGAAACGACCAGTGAAATTGATACTGCGGTGGATTTGACCGGCAAACGTCCACTGGAACGACTGCAGGACCTCGGACTCATTTCCCCGGACCTGATTGCTGTACATATGACACAATTGTCTGCCGGTGAAATCAGTTCGTTTGCAACTGCCGGCGGGCATATCGTGCACTGCCCCGAATCCAATATGAAGCTGGCCAGCGGGATCTGCCCCTTGCAGGAACTGACAGCAGCGGGGATTAATGTGGCACTCGGCACCGATGGTGCAGCCAGCAATAATGATCTCGATATGCTCGGTGAGATGCGCAGTGCTGCACTGCTCGGCAAAGCCATATATGGCGACGCCAGCGTATTGCCCGCACACGATATGTTACGCATGGCGACACTGAATGGCGCCAGGGCACTTGGCCTCGGCGGGGAAACCGGCTCCCTGCTCCCCGGCAAGTGGGCGGACATTACCGCCATACGACTGGATACAATTGAAACCCGGCCTGTGTATGACCCGGTTTCAACGCTGCTGTACGCTTGCGGAAGAGAACAGGTATCCGACGTCTGGGTAGCCGGACAACACGTACTCAAGGAACGGCATCTCACTACGCTGGATAGCGACAACATCCTTGACAAGACGCATGCATGGCAAATAAAAATCGGGGAACACGCATACGTGGCCAACAGGACCGGTGAATGATGACAGAAGAATTTATTAACGTTGATCAGGACGAACTTGACAAGTTCGAGAAACTTGCAGGACGCTGGTGGGACCCACAGAGTGAATTCAAACCCCTGCACGATATTAACCCCTTGCGGCTGGATTACATTGACCGGCATGCGCCGCTGCATGGAAAACGTGTCATTGATGTCGGCTGTGGCGGGGGCCTGTTGACCGAGGGCATGGCCACCCGGGGTGCGCAGGTGACCGGCATTGACATGGGGAAAACTCCACTGAGTGTCGCCCGCCTGCATCAGCACGAATCCGGACTGGATGTTGATTACCGGCAAACTACTGCGGAACAGGTAGCCGACGAACAGGCGGGCAACTTTGATATCGTTACCTGCATGGAAATGCTGGAACATGTTCCTGAACCTGCCATGACGATTCTGGCCTGCGCAAAGCTGTTGAAGGATGGCGGGCGTCTGTTCCTGTCAACAATAAACCGGAACCCGAAGTCCTACCTGTTTGCCGTTATCGGCGCCGAGTACATACTCGGATTACTACCCAAAGGCACACATGACTACACCCGGTTCATCCGCCCTTCAGAAATGGAATCATGGGCCCGCGAGAGCGGCTTGCAAATGACTGACATGACCGGTCTTGTCTATAACCCGCTTACCCGGGAATACCGGCTCAACAAGGATGTATCAGTCAACTACATGGCCTGTTTCCACAAGGCCTGATAACCCATGCCGCCTGCATCGACTCGAACACCTGGCACGATCCGGACCGTCCTGTTCGACCTGGACGGCACCTTGCTCGATACCGCACCGGACCTCGCGCAGGCACTGAACACAGTACTCATCGAAAATAACAGGCCCCCGTTGCCCTACGAGACAATCCGGCCGGTCGTGTCACATGGCGGCATTGCACTGATAAAACTGGGCTTCGAACTGGAACAATCAGACCCTTCCTTCGAACCACTGAGACAACGCCTGCTGGAAACCTACCGGGAGAATATCTCCAGGCTGACCCGGCCATTTCCCGGCATCACGGACGTACTTGACGTGCTTGGTGAACGCGGTATCAGCTGGGGGATTGTCACCAACAAGCCCGGCTGGCTGACAGACCCGCTCCTGAAAGACCTGGGCTTGTATGACCGTGCCACGGCCATTGTCAGTGGCGACACACTGGACGAGCGCAAACCTCACCCGGCGCCCATGCTGCATGCCTGTGAACTGGCCGGCAGTGAACCCGGGCAATGCGTCTACATTGGTGATGCCGAACGCGATATAGAAGCCGGTATCAACGCCGGCATGCATACACTGGTGGCCTTATTCGGTTATTTTCAGGAACATGATGACCCGCAGAACTGGAAAGCCGACGACATGATTGAAAGCCCGATGGATCTGCTGGCCTGGCTGGATAAAAGATGAATTCCTGGCATCAGGACAGTGTTATGATTCACTATCATGTCATCTGAGATATTCACGACATTTCTTCCGGCCCTGCTGCTCGCTACGGCCATCGGTGCTGCCATCGGTGCGGCAGTAACGTATGTACTTTTCAGCGGACGCCTGAGCCGAATGCGCGACAAGTGCACACAGCTGTCCACGGTGCTGGAATTCGAGCGCAAATCATCTGCTGACCAGCAGGCTGCATACCAGCAGGTAAATCAGCAGCTCAAGGATACCTTCAATGCCATGGCGGCGGATGCACTCAGGGACAACAATGCGCAATTCCTTCGCCTGGCGAAAGAGAATCTTGAAAAACTGCATATAAAGTCCGAAGGTGAACTGGAAAAACGCGAAAAGGCCATCGAAAACCTTCTCAAACCCATCAGCGATGCCCTGGACAAAACAGAGAAGCAGGTTCGCAAGATGGAGACCGACCGGCAACAGGCACATGGCGCATTAACCAAACACCTGGAAACCATCGCTGATTCACATCGAATCCTGCAAAACGAAACACGCAACCTGGTACAGGCATTAAGACGCCCGGAGGTCCGGGGACAATGGGGGGAACTGACCCTGAAACGACTCGCGGAACTCGCTGGCATGGTCGAGCATTGTGATTTCTTCGAACAGGAATCCGTACAGACCGATGAGGGGAAACAGCGCCCGGACATGATCGTCCGCATGCCGAATAAACGGGAAATCATTGTTGATGCCAAAACCCCGCTGGACGCCTATTTATCGGCCATTGAAACAACCGATGATGCAGAACGGGCCAAATTCCTGGAAAGCCACGCTCGCAACGTACGCGCCCGCATCAAGGAATTAGCCAGCAAGGCCTACTGGCAACAGTTCAAGTACAGCCCGGATTTCGTCGTGCTGTTCATTCCCGGTGACCAGTTTCTCAGTGCCGCCCTGGATGTTGATCATTCATTGATCGAGGATGCCCTGTCACAGCAGGTCATCCTGGCAACACCAACCAACTTCGTGGCCCTGTTGCGAGCTATTGCCTATGGCTGGCGCCAGGAAACACTGGCGGAAAACGCCGAGGCCATTCGTGAAGTAGGCCAGGAAATGTATGCCCGCCTGGCAACCTTTGCCGAGCATCTCTCAAGACTGGGACGCAGCCTGGACAACAGTGTGGATGCCTATAACAAGGCCGTAGCCTCCTACGACACACGCATCCTGCCGGGTGCGAAGAAGTTCACGGAAATGGGCGTGGCCTCGAAGAAAGGCAGCCCCAAGCTGGAACAGGTAGAACGGGCAACCCGCCAGATCGAGTCACGGGAAGAAACCGGCAGTACACACTAGCAGGCTGATGAAAAACCCTCATGCGGCACGATCCTGCGTTAAAAATCGGCTCAGAATGCTCATGTACTGTGTGTACACTGCGCTTCTTCGCCGATTTTTGCCTTGTCTCGCACTCGCATGAGACTTTTTCATCAACCTGCTAGGGCCGGAACGAACACCCGCCTCAGGATCATGCTGTAATGTGATTTTTTTACATTTTCCATGTGTACTCATAGACAGTAATTTACCCTGCCCTGCCCAATAATAAACCCTCCAGGGAGGTACTATCCTGGCAGGGACGCCACCCTGATTTCTCTGCCAGTCAACGTGTAGGGTCTTACAGGTTTTTCTGTCGTCACATGGACCGTAACGGCGCTTCTCAGGGATGTGATCATTGAACCCTCATTGCCCGCGCACGCGGGCATTTTTTTGTATAAACTGCACCACCAATGAGCACGCTACACACGATCCCGGAAGGCTGGACCCCTGCGCCCGGTTTTTTGAAAGACCGGACGATACTGGTTACCGGTGCAGCCAACGGTATTGGACGCGCACTGGGTAGCGCCCTTGCAGCCCACGGCGCATCAACCATCCTGCTGGACAAGGATGTCCACGGCCTCGAACAGGCATACGATGAAATTGTTGCGGCCGGTTATCCACAACCCGCACTGTACCCGCTTGACCTTCAAGGCGCCGCACCGGACGACTATGCGGATCTCGCCGGCACCCTTGAGAAGGAATGCGCGGGGCTTGACGGGCTGATTCACAATGCAGCCCTGCTGGGCGCGCTCGTTCCGCTTGCCAATTTTGATGACGAGATGTGGTTTCAAACCCTGCAGGTCAATCTCAATGCACCCTACCTGCTGACCATGGCCTGTCTTGGTTTGATGAACAAGCGCGCTGATGCATCAATCCTGTTCAGCTCCGACGCATGCGGGCGACAGGGCAAGGCGTACTGGGGTGCCTATGGCGTCTCCAAGGCAGGGCTCGAAGGATTCATGCAGATACTGGCCGATGAACTCGAAACGAATAGCCCGGTACGCGTCAACAGCATCGACCCGGGACCGGTACGCACCGCACTGAGACGGCTGGCCTATCCGGGGGAAGATGCGAGCTCACTCAAC
>DAOVYA010000115.1 GCA_030635865.1 Gammaproteobacteria bacterium
AGGAAAGGGTTATCGCGTTTATTACGCGTGGGACGGACCGAAGATCATATTGCTGCTCTGTGGTGGTGATAAGTCCACTCAGAACGCAGATATTGAAAAGGCCAGGACTTATTGGAGAAACTACAATGAGCGCAAGTAAATCCTTCAAACCGTATCGGGCTTCGGACTATCTCCAGTCGCCCGAGGAGGCAGCTGAGTATCTGAATGCAGCCATTGAAGACGGTATACCGACCGTCATGCTCAAGGCGCTTCGCAATGTTGCTGACTCAACCGGTGGTATGTCTCACTTATCACGTGAAACCGGGCTGACCCGCGAGAGTCTCTACAAAGCACTTTCTGAGGATGGTAACCCACGACTCTCGAGCCTTGATGCCATCCTGCGGGCGATGGGGCTGCAATTAAATGTGCAACCACGTCCCCGATAAAAAGTAGTTGATCCAGGCTACGTACTGAAAAAAATGGCGGAGAGGCAGGGATTCGAACCCTGGGAGGGTTACCCCTCAACGGTTTTCAAGACCGCCGCTTTCGACCACTCAGCCACCTCTCCAGTTAACCTGTATTCCTGTTCCTGTAGTTACTCCCGAGTATCACGAACACGCGGCTTCCCCCGCCGCATTATTCCGGGCATCCTGCCCTCCACCCCTTCGGGGCCGCCGTCGCTTCGCTCCGACGTTCAAAATCGCTCCCGGCGATTTTGTCGACCACTCAGCCACCTCTCCAATGCGGCGCTAGAATACCGGAAGAAGGCCGGGTTTGACCAGTATTTACCACAAAAAGAATGGTATTAAGTTGCTGTTTCTGTTCAGGGTGTTTATCCTTAACGAATCTTGCGGGGATCCCGTTGTCCATATCCCCGGGTACACGTTTACAGGCAACCAGAGGTTTTATATATGAGCATCATTCAAAAGACCGCGACTTCGGCACGTTCATCGGTACTGGAGACCAACAAGGTCCTCCGTAATACCTATACCCTGCTTTCCATGACACTGATTTTCAGTGGCGTTTGTGCAGGTATCGCAGTGATGACCAATATGCCGCCCCTGGGCCTGTTGATTACAATGGTTGGCTACTTCGGTCTGCTTTTCCTGACCACCAAATTCAGTAAAAGCGCAATGGGACTGGTTTTTGTGTTTGCATTGACCGGTTTTATGGGGCTGACGCTTGGCCCGATTATCAACATGTACCTGTCGATCCCGAATGGTGATCAGATCGTGATGACCGCAATGGGCGGTACCGGGATTATTTTCCTGGGGCTGTCCGGTTATGCGCTGACGACCCGCAAGGACTTCAGTTTCCTGGGTGGTTTTCTGATGGTAGGCATCCTGGTCGCGTTCCTGGCCGGTATCGCCAGCATGTTTCTTAGTATGCCCGGCCTGTCACTTGCCGTCTCGGCCATGTTCATCCTGCTGATGTCCGGCCTGATCCTGTACCAGACCAGCGCCATTATCAACGGCGGTGAAACCAACTACATACTGGCGACCGTTACCCTGTTCGTTTCCATCTATAACCTGTTCCTCAGCCTGCTGCATTTACTGGGTGCTTTTGGTGGCAACGATTAACAACTTTTGAAATCTTCAACATAAAGCCCCGCAATGCGGGGCTTTATTGTATGGTGCCCCATTATGCATGATCAGTTCGAAACACGTAATGAGCTTGAAGAAAACCTGCTGGCTGCCCAGGAAGGCCAGCTGGAAGGTGAGGACTTTATGAAATACCTGATGGATGCACAGGTCTTCATGCCGGTGAAAGACTCGATTGGGATCGAGGGTTTTACCAGTAGTGACAAGGCCGTGCCCATGACCGTCAAGTCCGAGGATGATGTGGAAGTACTGATCCTGTTCTCAAGCCCGGACCGGTCCCAGGAATTCATGCGGGACTATCCCGGTTATGACGGCGGTCTGTTGGCTGAATTCAAGTGGGTGCTTGAAAGAATCGGCGGTGGTGTCGGTATTTCAATCAATCCGGACTGGCCCGTGGGTATGGACATGGAACCGGAGATGGTCCTGCAACTGAAGAACAACTGAACGACTTTGCCTGCATACCCTTTATGGAAAGACCCCTTGTTCCGGGTCGCACTCGCTGCAGGTCCGCTTTGCTGGCTGGGGCTATTTTTTATCCTGCAACCCTCGCTGCAGTGGGGCTGGCCGCTGCTTGCACCCACCGTGTTTTTATTGCCGGCGCTGGCATACCCGGTTCTCGAGGAAATCGTTTTTCGTGGGTTGATCCAGGAACTCGTTCATGATTACCTGAGTAAAGCGGCCCTGGGCCCGGTAACCATTGCCAACCTGTTAACCAGTATCCTGTTTACCGGCTTGCACTTTTTATATCACCCTCCCCTGTGGGCGGCACTGGTGTTTTTCCCCTCGCTGGTGTTCGGCTTCTTCAAGGAGCGTACGCGTGGCCTGGCTGCGCCCATTAGTTTGCATGTCTTTTATAATGCCGGGTTTTTGTGGTTGTTTTCGGCGCCAGTTTGACGGGTACGTTGCTTTGCTCCTTTAGCCGTCGTACCTGCAACCCCACCCCCCGTCATTGCGAGCCCTCTCACCGTCATTGCGAGCGAAGCGCGGCAATCTCGTGAAGCTGGCAGCGGACTTGATGAGATTGCCGCGTCACTTTGTTCCTCGCAATGACGGGGGGGGGTTAAGGGATTGCCGTATCACTTTGTTCCTCGCAATGACGGGGGGTGTTAAGGGATTGCCACGTCACTTTGTTCCTCGCAAAGACGGGAAGGTTGTATTCGCTGATTCGATCGGTACCTACGGGGATGATTCCAGTATCCCGGTGAAATGCCGGTAACGGGCAGCCAGTTCGGCGTCATCAACGGGTTCGAAGGTTTCACCCGGGCCGCTCGAAGGCCAGTCTTCGGGGCAACCGGCGGCCTGCCAGGCAATACCGCGTGCGGTGGCTTCGACCTGCACAGGCCGATGCACAGGCAGTCCGGAAAGGTTGGCCAGCCTTTGACAAAGGCCGTCAAGCTTCGACAGACCGCCGCTGATCTGAATATTATTCACGCTGCTATTGACGTCACACACCAGGGCAACATTCACCTGTACCAGGAAAACGATGCTTTCGACGACGGCAACCATTGCGGCAGGTGTTGATGTCACCTCGCTGGTAAACCCGGGTTCCGGGCCCGGCTTCCACCAGGGGGCTCCCAGCCCGCCAACGGTATTCAGGAATATCGGTGGTTCCGTCACTGTCTCAAGCCAGGCGGGTAATTTTTCTTCAAGACCCGTGATGTCGAAATGCTGTTTTGCCCATTTCAATGCGGCTGCGGCACCATTGACGGTCCCTTCGATGTAGTAACTGGCGCCCTGCGAATCACTCTGCGAGATACCCGCGAGCAGGCCATCGGGTCGTGTGGCGGGATTGGTAACGGGAAGTAAAATGAAGGCGCCGGTACCGATGTTTACCCGGATGGTATTCATCGATGGTTTTCCCTGGGCATACAATGCAGCGGTCTGGTCACCGTTGACAGCGGTTAACGGGATCGCACCATTGACGGTTCGTCCGTAGTCAGAGCAGATCGGTTGACAATCCGGCAATACATCGCGCGGGATTGCGAACAGCTCAAGCAACCGGCTGTTCCAGTCACGGGTTTGCAGGTCCCACAAAAGGGTGCGTGAGGCATTGGCATGGTCGACCATTTCACGCTTACCCTGGACAAGGTGATGCAGCAAATAACTGGCCAGTGGCCCCATTGTCAGTGAATGATTCTCCCTGGCCTCGGCAATTCCCGGTTGCCGTGACAATAGCCACTGCAGCTTGCCGGCACCGTAATGCGGGGACAGGTGCAAGCCGGTGATTTTCCTGATTTCTGTCTCACGGGATG
This sequence comes from Gammaproteobacteria bacterium, assembly GCA_030635865.1. GTDB lineage: Bacteria > Pseudomonadota > Gammaproteobacteria > UBA9214 > UBA9214 > UBA9214. The sequence continues at coordinate 3,833 of DAOVYA010000115.1, forward strand.
CGAGTGACCGCAGTGCATCTTCGGTGCGCCGGTCCTGCCAGCTGAGGACCGGGCTCAGGGCCTTGCCTGTATCCCGCTTCCAGGCAAGTACGCTGGAGCGCTGTGTGGCCAGCCCGGCTGCCAGGAGCCTGCCGGTCTTCACTACCGGCCGCTCCAGCACATCGTCAACGACGGCGTGCATGGACTCCAGGATTTCCGTTGCGGACTGTTCAACCTCGGTACGGCTGTGGCGTTGCAGGGCTACCGGCTTGCGCGCAAGTGCAACCACCCTGCCCCGTGCATTGAAAACAATGGCGCGGGTTGAGTGGGTGCCTTGATCAATTGCGAGAATCAGCTCGGCTGTCATATTATTCTGGCCTGAGCGTCAACTCGGCAGTATTGGCAAGAGGTTGTCGGGTCGGCAATGTGGATTGCAGGATTTTCATGACCTTTCCGGCAGTGGCCCGGTAACCGGTCAACTTTCCGCCGTAGACCGTGACGAGTCTTGGCTGTTGCGGATCATCCACCGGTAAGCGGATTTCACGTGAACGTTTGAACGCGGCCCCTGTAGCAGCCGGTAATACCCGGAGCCCGGCAAACCGGTCCACCACCCGTTGTGAGCGTTGCGGAAAGTAATAGCGCAGCACATCAAGCAGGTAGCTTTCCTCGCGATCAAGCACGGCTACATCGGCAGGATTTCCCGTATAGGTGTGTTCGGTCGTGCCCAGCAGGGAGTGTTCTCCCCATGGCAACAGAAAAACGGCACGTTTGTCCTCCGGGACTTCCATGTAATAGCAGCCCTGCTCCAGGCCACCTTCCATGACCAGGTGGGCACCCTGCACCAGGTCGATCTCGATCTGTTTCGGTGCCGGGCTTATACGTTCAGCGACAATGTTGGCCCACGGACCGGTCGCGTTGATCAGCGCAGCGGAAGTACAGGATTTGTCGGACCCATTTTCCCTGTAGTTAATGTCACAACCCGTCTCATTGATATGTGCAGACAGGAATTCAGCCGGGCAGCACAGACTGGCACCGTGATCGATTGCTGACTGCATCACTGCCCGTGTGAGCATGCTGTCGTCTGTCTGCGCATCATAATACCGGAAGACCACTTGCAGATTATCTGTGTTAAGTCCGTCCAGCCTGTCCCACTGTCTTCGTTCAAGTGTGCTGAAACGACAGGAAGCACGCAGCCCGCCAAGCACGGCATACAGACTCAAACCGGCCCGCAGGGTGAGTGGCCTGCGCGAGGTTTGCGGGTAGACAGGTATATGAAATGGCCGCAAATGCACCAGGTCGGGCGCAATCTTCCTCAAAATTGCCCGCTCCTTCAGGCTTTCACGCACCAGTGAGAAGTCAAAGCCTTCCAGGTATCGCAGCCCACCATGGATAAGCTTGCTGGAGCGGCTTGATGATCCTGTTGCCAACGCGGTTTTTTCTATCAGCAGAACGGAATTACCGGAACAGGCCGCTGCCTGTGCAACGCCAACGCCATGAATGCCACCCCCGATAACGACAATGTCAAAATGATCAGCCACCGGAGGGTCCTCTTGGCACAGGCCTGGCAAGCAACTTGCTGATTTCATTGGTCTCCAGCATGTCTATTCCACGCCTGATAAACGAGGCAACCTCGTTTATTTCATTCACGCTATAAACAATCCATTTCCAGGAACCCTTCCAGAGTACTTCAGATACCGGCGGCAGACGCTTGCGGTTGCAAAACAGGTATTCCGGGGACAGATCTCGCGCGCGCGATTCATTCTGCGCAGACCATGCCGGCAACACCCAGCCGACAGGTAGATCATAGGTCTCACGGGTATAAACAAGCGCTTTGTCATCAAATGAGATAATGATGATTTGTTCGAACACCTCGCCAAGTGTTGCAAGGATTATATCAACAACCTTTTCGATCCCGAAGGCCACGATGCTGGCAT
>DAOVYA010000158.1 GCA_030635865.1 Gammaproteobacteria bacterium
CGATTTTGAGGACGGTTGTTCGACCAGTGATATTATTGAAACGATCAGGCGTCAGGACTAGTTTCATATTGCATTACGAATTACTCGTTGCAACAAAAGAGAATCCCTTCTCCCTCCGGGAGAAGGCCAGGAAGAGGGGATATGAATTAGGCATTTGTCTTTTTTGATCCCCTCTCCCCAACCCTCTCCCGAAGGGAGAGGGGGTTAACGGGACAACGATGTCCTTCTTTAACAGGTAACAACAATGATTATTGTGACAGGCGGTGCCGGTTTTATTGGAAGTAACCTGGTGAAAGGCCTCAATGAACGGGGGCGTGAGGATATCCTCGTTGTTGATGATCTCGAGGATGGAAAGAAATTCCGTAATCTCGTCGATTGTGAAATTCTCGATTACATCGACAAGGATGACTTTATCCACAAGGTCAGTTCAGGTGCAGACCTGGGCGAGAAGGTCGATGTAATCTTTCACGAGGGTGCCTGCTCTGCGACCACGGAGTGGGATGGTAAATACATGATGAACAACAACTACGAGTACTCGAAGTTGTTGTTGCATTATTGCCTGGATAACAGTGCGGCCTACCTGTATGCCTCTTCTGCGTCGGTGTATGGCGGCGGTAGTGTGTTCAGCGAGTCCCGTGACCATGAAGCCCCGCTGAATGTATACGGTTACTCAAAGTTCCTGTTTGACCAGTACGTGCGCCGCATCCTTCCATCCGCAAAAAGCCAGGTTGCAGGCTTCAGATATTTCAACGTGTACGGGCCGCGCGAACAGCACAAGGGCAGCATGGCGAGTGTCGCCTACCACCTCAGTCAGCAATTGAAAGTGGGTGAGAACCCGCGTTTGTTTGAAGGTTGTGATGGGTACGGGGATGGTGAACAGCGCCGCGACTTTATTTATATCGGCGATGTCGTCGATGTGAATTTCTGGTTCATGGATAATCCGGGCACATCGGGTATTTTCAACCTTGGAACCGGCCGCTGCCAGAGCTTCAAGGATGTCGGTCTTGCAGTGATTGGCTGGCATGGAAAGGGAGAGATCGAATACATTCCTTTCCCGGACCACCTGCGCGGCTGTTACCAGAGTTTTACCGAGGCGGATATTTCCGCGTTGCGTGCTGCTGGATACGACAGGCCATTCAAGTCGGTAGAAGAGGGTGTGCCGCTGTACATGGACTGGCTGAAGTCGCAAGAGTAATGTGGATTTCCTGCTGATGCTGTCTGATTACAGAAAGCTCCATTGAGAAAACTATATACCCTGCTGTTATACCTGCTGGCGCCTGTTGTCCTTGTTCGTCTGGCCTGGCGCGGTTTGCGCGCTCCGGATTATTGGCGACGCTGGCCGGAGCGCTTTGGTTCTATCGAACCCCCGCTGGGCAAACATGTTATCTGGATACACGCTGTTTCGGTAGGTGAGGTGCAGGCAGCCGAGCCACTTGTGCGTGACTTGCTTGATCGCTACCCTGAATACTCAATCCTTGTAACAACTGTAACACCGACGGGTTCGGCGAGGGTGCGTGCCTTGTTTGGTGATGATGTGGCGCATGTCTACGCACCGTATGATCTGCCGGATGCAGTAACCCGTTTTCTTGGTCGTGTCAGACCTCAGCTTGCTATCGTGATGGAAACCGAACTCTGGCCAAATCTTTATCATGCCTGCCAACAAAATATGACCCCGTTATTGCTGGTCAATGCGCGCTTGTCAGCCCGGTCCCTGGCAGGTTACCGCAAGGTCCGCAGTCTGGTTTCCGAGACACTGGCTGCAGTGAGCGAGATTGCTGCACAGAGCGAACAGGATGCAGAGAATTTTGAGAGTCTGGGCGCGGATGCCGGATGTATCACGGTAACGGGTAATATGAAATTCGAACAACGGATTCCATCCAGCCTGTTCGAGAGCGCCGAGGTTTTGCGTCGCGACTGGGGTGTCGGGCGCCCGGTCTGGATAGCAGCCAGTACACATGAAGGTGAAGATGAGTTATTACTGGATGTGTATAGAAAAATACGCAAACAGTTTAACGACTGTTTGCTGGTGCTGGTTCCCCGTCATCCTGAGCGTTTTGAGTCAGTTGCAGATCTCTGCCGTCACCGGGGTTACAACACGGTGCTGCGCAGTGAAAGGCAGCCCTGTCTTCCCGAGACCGATGTCTTTGTAGGAGACTCGATGGGAGAGTTACCCCTGTTTTATGCCGCATCGGATGTTGCCTTCGTAGGTGGCAGCCTGGTCCATCATGGTGGGCACAATCTGCTCGAGCCAGCTGCATTGGGTGTTCCCGTGGTGACTGGGCCGCATCTGTTTAATTTCAAGGAAATTTCCCGGTTGTTACTGGACGCGGGGGCCAGCGAGAAGGTTGAGGACCTGACCGGGCTTGAGCACACCGTGGCCCGCTGGCTGGGTGATGCCAATGAACGTCACCGTGTAGGTGAGCAGGGCAGGCTGGTCGTTGAGAAAAATCGTGGCGCGCTCAAGAGTGTGCTGGCAATGATCGAACGCTACCTGGCGCCCGCCCGGAAAGAATAGCTCTCGCAGAGGCGCAAAAGCGCAGAGAAAAACCAGGAAATACTTCTGCCACAGAGCTCACACGACTACCGGGATACGGGAGGTAGAGTAAAGTCTCTGTTCCTGCTCGCGCCCTTCACCTGCGATGTACAAGGATGTACGAGTGTCACGAGAGGGCTGGAAACCCGGAGTGATCATCCATGCAGGTGACGCAGGAGCAGTTACCGAGAGTGCGCAGATGTTTTATGAACACTGTCTTTCTCTGCGCCGTTGCGAGAGAAATTACAGCGATACGGATAGAAACCACCTAGAGAGAAGATAGAGGAACGCCACGCCGTACTGCCATGGACTCGCCGATTTCTGTAAGTTCCTGTTGACTCAGGCTATTTGCAACAAGCGGTAAAAACTCCATGTTCTCGCGTTCGATATGCTGTCGGTAGAGGCTGCAGAAATCGTCAGCCGCACTGGTAAATTCCTTGCTGAATCCTTCTCCGGGCAGTCGTTTCAGGTCAGGTGAAAGTGCCCCCCAGAGAGTTTCGAGTTGCTCATGTTCCTTTTTCAGCACGTGTACCAGTTCGGCAATTTTCAGTGATTGCCGGTTAAGCCGCGGGAAAAGGTCTTCTTCGTCGTCACGGTGGTGCAGCTCGGCGCTGGTTGAGAAATAGCGGGTAATTCTTTCCGCGGTCTTGCATGCCTCGGCATCGGGACCAAATTCAACCATGTGGGTTACCAGTCCTTCCAGTAAATCGCAGTGCGCAAGAATTTTCTCATGGCAAACACGCAGCAATGCCAGTGGGTCATCAAATCCCGGTAAGTCATCCGTTAGCCTGTTTTCAGTCATGGTTGTCCGTCCTGTGAACTCCTGATGCTGGTATTATAGCGGTACCGCGATATAGACTCATCCATATGAATTTTCCGAGATTATCACTCATCAGTCTGGGCTTGCTGGCGTTGACGGCGTGTTCCTCTGCGCCTCCCGGCAATATCGGTAATGGATGTGAAATTTTCGAGGATAAAAGTGGTTGGTATAAGGCGGCATCGAAGACCTATGAAAAGTGGGAAGTCCCTGTACATGTACAGCTGGCCATCATTTACCAGGAGTCCAAATTTGTCGATGATGCACGCCCACCGCGGGGCCGTTTTCTGTGGGTAATTCCCTGGGGCCGGGCATCGTCAGCCTATGGTTATTCGCAGGCAAAAGATACGACCTGGGACTGGTATATTCAAAAGACGGGTAACCGGGGCGCCGATCGTGATAATTTTTCCGATGCCGTGGATTTTATCGGCTGGTACGTTGATACCAGCCATAGAATGCTCGGCATCTCCAGGTCAGATACCTATAACCAGTACCTGGCATACCATGAGGGGCAGGGCGGGTATAAGAGCAAGTCCTTTAATAAAAAACCCTGGCTGATCAAGGTGGCAAGAAAGGTGGAAAAGCGAGCAAAAAGTTACCAGTCACAGTTGGCCCAGTGTGATGATGAACTGGATTCAGGCTGGAGCCTGTGGTGAATATTTTAACCCTGGGAACTCATGGGCAGGACCGGCGCCCCGCCGGGAACGGTAAGTATTCCCCGCGAGGCGCGGATCCTACGAGGGCTCAATCAGCCATGCGTTGATTTGTACCAGGTCTTCCTCGATGAGGATGCCGGCGGCCTGTTTCAGGCGGAGCGTATCGAGCAGGTAGTCATAGCGTGAGCGTGCATAATCCCGGCGTGCGCGTAATAACTCGCGTTGTGCATCCAGTACATCGACGATGGTGCGTGTGCCGACCTCGAATCCGGTCTCGGCCGCTTCAACGGCTTTTTCATTGGACTCGACTGCACGTTGCAGCGCCTTGACCTTGCTGATCCCGGAGATAACACCGCGATAATTGTCCCGTGTCTGGCGCTCCGTGGCACGGCGCTGTTTTACCTGGTTTTCTATTGCCCGATTGTATTCGTAGCGGGATTGTTTTGTCTGTGAGGATATCAGTCCTCCCTGGTACAAGGGCAGATTGAATTGCAGGCCAATGGAGCTGTCATTGCGTTCCAGGTCAGTGAAGCCGCCAAAACGGTTGTCCCGGTAGCTGTAATCGGCAGTGGCATCGAGGCTTGGGTAATGGCCGGAGCGTTGCACCTGGATTTCCTGTTTTGCGGTCTCTGTAGCTCCCCTGGCTGCCAGCACCAGTGGATTCTGTTCAACGGCGGCGGCCACCCATTGCTCCTGGTCAGCCGGTTCCGGGACGTTCAAGGGTATTTCAGGCTGCAGGATTTCCGGATCCCCGGGTTGTTGGCCTGTGAGTTCTCGCATGGCTTCCCGGGCATCGGCCATCAGTTTTTCGGCGTTGATTTCATCGCTGATTGCCGTATCAAAACGTGCCCTGGCTTCAAGACTGTCAGTGATC
>DAOVYA010000220.1 GCA_030635865.1 Gammaproteobacteria bacterium
CGTGATAGCTGATAACAAAAGGACGAATGATGTTTGAACAACTGGTCGATGGTATTTTCTGGGATATTGCGCTGTGGGTGTTTGCCATCGGTGTGTTGTGGCGCATCCTGTCGATCTTCCGGGTGCGCAACAAGCCCGATTATTCGGTACCGCGTGATTCGGGATTAGCCGGTGCCATCGGCGCCAACCTGCGTCGTTTTATGCCCCGCCGCGAGATGATTTCGCGCACCCGCTTGCAGGTCGTTGCCGGCTACCTGTTTCATTTGGGTCTGTTTGCATTACTGCTTTTCGCGGCGCCGCATGTGTTGTTCATCGAGGCAGAAACCGGGCTGGGCTGGACCCCGATGCCATACTGGGCCTTTATCGTCTCGGCGCAACTTGCCTTCATCGGCCTGATGTTGCTGTGGTTTCACCGTGTCATGCACCCGGTGACCCGGTTGATTTCGGATGCCGATGATCATATTGCCGCGATCCTGACTTTCATTGTTATGCTCACCGGTTGCATGGCACTGCTCGAAGAGTTTGCAGGCCTGCGGGTACTGCACCGCTTCACGGCTGAGCTGTGGCTGGTGTACTTCCCGTTCAGTCGCCTGATGCATGCCTTTATGTTTGTCCCCAGCCGCGCCTTTACTGGTGCCTGGTTTGGCCGCCGCGGGGTGAAGGCATGAGTGACAATCTGGCGCGTGGACTTGAGGCCATGCGTGGCCAGATGGACACCCGTGTCATGTCCTATTTTTCCAGTTGTGTGCATTGTGGTATCTGTGCCGAGGCATGCCTGTTCTACACGGAAACGGGTGATGCGCGTTATACACCGATCTACAAGACCGAACCGCTGCGCAAGCTGTGGCAGCAGGAGTACACCTTCTGGGGCAAGCTCGCGGCAAGCATGGGAATCACCAAAAAGCTTACCGAACAGGACCTCGCCGACTGGGAGGAACTGGTCTATGACGGCTGTACCATGTGTGGCCGCTGCAGCCTGGTGTGCCCGGTCGGTGTCGACATTGCCTATATGATCCGCAAGGTGAAGGAAGGCCTGGCCGCTGCCGGCTTTTCACTCGGGGATCTGGTAGAGGCTGGTCAGCGTGCTGTGGACATCGGCAGCCCCATGGGCGTCACGCGGAAGACGTTGGAAGCTACCATCCGGGTACAGGAAAAGGAGACCGGACTGAAGGTGCCGCTGGATGTTGAAGGTGCCGATTATCTGTTGTTGTTGTCATCCGGTGAGATTGCCGGTTTTCCGGAATTCATCGGTTCAGTGGCGAAGATATTCAAGGCAACCGGTGTGTCCTGGACCATTAGTGGCGACTATTTCGAGGCCACCAATACCGGTGTACAACTCGGCAATTCAAAAATGGCTGCTACCCTGGTGGAGCGCGTGGTGGCCGCAGCTGAAAAACTCAAAGTGAAAACTGTTATCAGTCCCGAGTGCGGTCATGCCTATACCACCATCCGCTGGGATGCACCGAATTTTATCGGTCGGCCACTGCCCTTCAAGGTCGTGCATATCATGGAGTTGCTGGATGAGTTGCGTCGCGATGGCCGCCTTAAGACAGCAGGCGTTACCAATGAAAAGATCAGTTACCATGACCCCTGTAACGCCGGTCGACGTGGCGGCGTACTGGATCAGCCGCGCAATCTGCTGAACCTGATAGCGCCCAACTTTATTGAGCTGCCCGAGACCGGTGCTATGAACTGGTGCTGCGGAGGCGGTGGTGGCGTCAGTTCAAACGAGCGTGCCAATGAGCTGCGTTTGAAGGTATTCAGTGCCAAGAAACGTCAGCTGGATGCGGTAAATGTAGAGGGACTGGTGACAGCCTGTTCAAATTGCCGGCATATGCTGGAAGACGGTCTGGAAGAGAATGAGATGGAAGATATCGAGTTGCTGGGTATTACCGAGCTGATTGCAGAGCGCCTGGTCGAGGAAAGTGCCTGACGGCATGCCTGGCCCGTACTCTGTCAGCCCTGTGTATCCCCGGCATTCCATTCGCCACTGCGGCCGCCGGACTTGTGCAGCAAGCGCACGTCTTCGATGACCATGCCGCGGTCCACGGCCTTGCACATGTCGTAGATGGTCAGTGCAGCGACCGAGGCGGCGGTGAGGGCTTCCATTTCGACACCGGTCATGCCCTTGAGCCGGCAGGCGGTGGTGATATGAACGCAGTTGTTACCGGGATCCAGTGTGATATCGACATCGATCCCGGTGAGCAGTAACGGGTGGCACATCGGGATCAGTTCGGCGCAGCGCTTGGCGGCCTGGATGCCGGCGACCCGGGCAACGGCAATGACATCGCCTTTTTTATGCCCGCCGGATTCGATAAGCTGCAGGGTCTCCGCGGACATGCGAACCCGGGCTTCGGCGCGTGCCTCACGCCGTGTTTCGGGCTTGTCGCCAACGTCGACCATGCGCGCGGCCCCGCTGGCATCGATATGGGTAAGTTTGCTCATGGTTTATAACAATACCTGACTTTGGAATATTGCGCATGAAACATCTTTTTGCAAATCCGCTCATGTTTTTCCTGTTATTGCTTGCATCACAGGCGCTGCCAGCCGCGGACGCTATGCTGCGCATGGCAACCACAACCAGTACCGAGAACTCCGGCCTGCTGGACGTCATTCAGCCGGCCTTTGAAGAGGCGCTGGATATCAAGGTCCACGTCATCGCGGTGGGTACCGGCAAGGCGCTGGAGCTGGGACGGCGCGGTGATGTCGATGTCGTGCTGGTGCATGCAAAGCCGGCCGAGGAGGCCTTCGTTGCGGCCGGCTATGGCGTGTCGCGGCATGAAATCATGTACAACGATTTCATTATTGTCGGTCCTGAAGATGACCCTGCCAGTGTGCACGGTCTGCGGGATGCCGGCAAGGCACTGCAGAAAATTGCAGCCGCCAGCGCAAAGTTTGTATCACGCGGCGATGACTCCGGGACCCACAAAAAGGAATTGGCAATCTGGCACCAGGCCAGCATAGAGCCGCGTGGCCGCTGGTACCGGCAGGTAGGGCAGGGGATGGGCAAGACCCTGCAAATTGCCGGCGAGATGCAGGCCTACACACTGGTCGATCGCGGCACCTGGCTGGCCTACCGCGCCAACACCCCGCTCAAGCTGCTGGTCGCCGATGGCGATGATCTGAAAAATGCCTACGGCATCATTGCAGTCAGCCCGGAACGGTTCCCGGACGTGCGTTTTGCGGTTGCGGAGCGCCTGATTCACTGGCTGGCCTCCAGTGAGGCGCATGCACTGATTGCCGCTTACCGTGTCGATGGCGAACAGTTATTTTATCCGGTGAATTAGTTCTATGGACAGCCTCTCTGCCAGCACTGCTGAATCTTTCCGCCTGCTGTTCTCCGGTGACGCGGCGCTGTGGGTGATTATCTTTACATCCTTCAGTGTCTCGGTGCGGGCGATCCTGATTGCTGCGCCACTGGCCTTCGTGGTGGCCTTCCTGATGGCGCACCTGCGTTACCGCGGACGGCGTACCATGATCGCCGGATTCAGTGCATTGCAGTCCATTCCTGCCGTGGTGGTCGGGCTGACGGTGTACCTGGTGTTGTCGCGCAGTGGGCCGCTGGGCGATCTGCAATTGTTGTTTACCCATACGTCGATGATTATCGGGCAGATCCTGTTGTCATTCCCGCTGCTGGTCGCGCTCAGTCACGCGGCTTTCCAGGCGGCCGACCGGCGTGTCTGGGAAACCTCGGTAACCCTGGGCGCCAAACCGGCCCGGGCCTTCCTGACACTGATTCATGAAATACGTTTTGGATTGATCGCAGCCCTGCTGGCAG
>DAOVYA010000123.1 GCA_030635865.1 Gammaproteobacteria bacterium
CTGCGTACATTACGCGTACAACTAGCGGAGGTATGGAATCATGCACAGGCAGCAACATCCTGATCCGGAACAGCTGGATCGACTGCGGGCCGGTTTGCTGGATGACCAGCCGGAAGAAAAATCAACCCTGGAAAGTCATATCGAGCGCTGTCCGGTCTGTCAGTCACAAATGAACAGCTGGCAGCAACTCGACCCCGATGCACTGGGGCCACGACTGGACACGGGGTCACTGGGCCACTCCCTGCAACAGGCACGTCAGCAGGCCATGAGTAATGCAGGCGCGCAACACTCGCGAACATTCATGCCATATGCAACAGTCGCACTATTGCTGATCGTCGTCTCGGTCGGTGTCTGGATGGCCCAGCCAGAACACCAGGACTCATCCCTGAAAATGGCGGATCGCAACCAGGAAGTTCCGGGGCTGTATGAAGATATAGACTTTTACCTGTGGCTTGCCGGGCAAAATGGAAATACCATAAATAAAGAAGAGATCAATCCAAACAATACCTGATATGAGCCTTGTAACTGTCATACGTCCCTTGCTGCTGGCGCTGGCCTTAACAGCCACCTCACAAGCAACCTTCGCAGACAAGGGTATCCCCTGGAGCGCACTGAATAAAAGTGAGCAGGATACGTTAAAGCAATACCGGGGAAACTGGTCTGGCTTCGACCCGGCAGAGCAGCAGAGATTACAGCAAGGTGCACGCAGGTATCTTGAATTATCCCCACGTGAACGGCAGGCAGTTGAACGCAGGCACAATCAATATGAAAAAATGTCGCCCAGGGAACGTCGGCATTTACGCAAGGAATACCAGCGGCAGAAAAAGCACAAATAGGCGCCGCATACCCGCAATACGCATCGCATCACAGCTTACTGCCAGCCAGCCTTCTCTGTTATGCTTCGCGCCCCACTCTATCCAGGCAGGCAATTATGCACCCCATGCTGAACATCGCCGTCCGGGCCGCACGAGGCGCCGGGGGTATAATCATCAGGAACCTCGGCAAGCTCGATGCACTTACCGTGCACTCCAAAAATCGTAATGACTTTGTCAGCGAAGTGGACACACAGGCAGAGCGGGAAATTATCCATATCCTGCGCAAGGCCTACCCCGATCATGGCATCCTTGCCGAGGAAAGCGGGCATCATGATGGCGATGAATATCAATGGATAATCGACCCGCTGGATGGCACAACAAACTTCCTCCATGGATTTCCACAATTCGCCGTATCCATTGCCCTGAGGCACAGGGGCAGACTGGAACAGGGCGTGGTTTACGATCCATTACGCCAGGAATTATTTACTGCGACACGCGGTGCCGGTGCCCAGATGAACGACCGCCGTATACGGGTGACAAACAGAAAGTATCTTGACGGTGCCTTGCTGGGCACAGGGTTTCCGTTTAAATCCCGGCAGCACCTGGACACCTACCTTGATATGTTCCGTGCCCTTTTTCAAGACACAGCCGGAATCAGGCGTGCTGGCTCAGCTGCCCTCGACCTCGCCTATGTAGCCAGCGGGCGTCTTGATGGCTTCTGGGAAATCGGATTGAGTATATGGGATATGGCTGCAGGTGTATTACTGATTCAGGAAGCAGGCGGTCTCTCTGGCGATTTCACTGGCGGACATGATTTTCTAAAAAATGGAAACCTGGTCGCTGGTAACCCTAAACTGTTTGCAGAAATCCTGAAAACCATTCGCCCCTTCGTTACAGACGAACTTCGTACAAAATAAAACCTGCTCATCTCCTGCATCACCACTGGTTGAGATATACATGCCCACGCTTCAAGGAAGCGTGGACTGTGTTCAAGTTTGATGGCCTGATGCCGATCATGAAGTCATACATGCTGCAGCATCACCGACACCGGGGGCCGCCCCTGCAGGCTCAAAAATCAGGATAGAAATATGGGTAAGTCAATGAAAGCAAAGAAAATTAATAATAACGCCCTGGAGTTAATCATGCGTGATGTACTCCATGGTATGGCTGATTTCACCCGGGATGCCAGTTGCGGCAGTCAGTTGGGCAACCTGGAAATCGTCGCTGTTGAAAGTCCGTACGGGCAGGGGCAGGAGACAGCCAGAATATTGCCATTTCCTGCTGCGGGGAAAGCTCCCGTTAAAAAGTAAACTGAACTGACAGCGTCAGGCAGTCGGTCACGCCGGATTAAACGCTGCTTCCTCCCTGTCCTTCCTCTTCTTGTTTCGCCGGCATTAAATCTGCCTTTGTAACACCCAGTGCCAGTGTGGCGGTACTTGCCACATAGATAGAAGAGTAGGTTCCAACAACAACACCGATAATCAGGGCCAGTGAGAAGCCATGTATCACTTCGCCACCAAAGACAAACAGGGACCCCAGCACCAGCAAGGTCGTGATGGATGTCATCAAGGTTCGCGCCAGCGTTTGATTGATAGAGGCATTCATTATCTCAAGTGAAGTACGTTTACGCATTCTTCGGAAGTTCTCGCGAATACGATCAAACACAACGATTGTGTCATTCAGTGAATAACCGATAACAGCGAGCAATGCAGCGACTACCGTGAGATCAAAATCAACCTGGAACAGCGAAAAGAACCCCACGATAATCAATACATCGTGGACAAGGGCAGCGACTGCACCTGGTGCAAAGCGCCACTGGAACCGGATAATAATGTAGATCAGTATCCCGATCAGCGCATAAATCATCGCCAGGGCACCCTGCTCTGTCAGTTCTTCGCCAACCTGTGGGCCAACAAATTCAACACGACGCATTTCAACACTTGCGTCCTGTATGCGTAACGCTGCAAGCACGTCCTCACTAAGCTGGGCGCTTCCCCTGCCCTCACGGGGCGCGATGCGTATCAGTACATCACGGGAAGTACCAAAATGCTGCGCCTGTGCCAGCTCAAAACCTGCATTCGAAAGCGCAGTGCGCACCACCCCCAGTTCGGCAGGCTCCGGGTAACCAACCTCGATTAATGTTCCACCGGTAAAATCAATCCCCAGATTCAGACCCTTGACGACCAGTGAACCGGTGGCAATAACGAGCAGGATACCTGACAGGACCATAGTGATAGTCCGCTTTCCCATAAAATCGATATCGAATTTGCCTTTGAATATCCGCATGGTTCACTCGCCTTCAGTCATTAAATCGACAGCCGGGAAATCCGCCGGCCGCCATATATAAGGTTTATCACCGCACGGGTACCCAAAATGGCAGTGAACATCGAGGTTAGTATCCCGATAGACAACGTCACTGCAAAACCTTTAATAGGACCCGTTCCATAACTCAGTAATACAACGGCAGCGATAAGTGTTGTGATATTTGCATCTGCAATGGTTGAAAACGCCTTCTCGTAACCTGCCTGAATACTCGCATGCGGGCTATTCCCGTTACGCAATTCTTCCCGTATGCGCTCGAAAATCAGCACATTGGCATCCACGGCCATACCAACCGTCAAAACAATACCGGCAATACCCGGCAACGTAAGTGTCGCCTGCAACATTGAAAGAATGGCAACAATCACCACCAGATTCAGGGTCAGGGCAAGATCCGCAACAAGGCCAAAAAGACGGTAGTAAATCGCCATAAAAACGAGCACTGCGCAAAACCCGATCAGCACCGAGTTAAAGCCCTGATCGATATTATCCTTGCCCAGGCTGGGGCCTATCGTACGCTCCTCGACGATCTCGATCGGGGCCGCCAGCGCACCGGAGCGTAATAACAGCGCCAGCTCGTGCGCCTCTTCGGAACTATCCAGGCCGGTTGTCTGGAAACGTTTACTGAATACACCGCGTATGGTGGCAACACTCACCACTTCCTCTACCTTCTTCCTGGTCTTGACAGGCTTGCCGTCAACCAGTCGTGTTTCTGTCTTGTTTTCGATAAACACCACGGCCATTGGTTTGCCGACACTTGCCTTGGTGAACTTCAACATACTGCGCGCGCCTTTGGCATCGAGCATAACTGTTACATTGGGTGATCCTGATTGTTGATCAAATCCCGAATTGGCGTTGATAATCTGGTCACCGGTCGCTATAACCGATTTCTTTAAAAGAACAGGACTGCCATCACGCTGGTAATACACCTTTGAACCGGCAGGCACCTTGCCCGCAACAGCGCTCTCCAGGTCATGTTCGGTATCAACCGCGCGGTATTCCAGCGTAGCGGTTGCGCCCAGTATCTTCTTGGCCAGCGCGGTATCCTGTACACCGGGTAATTGCACAACAATGCGCTGCGTCCCCTGCTGCTGAATAATAGGCTCTGCCACACCCAGTTCGTTAACGCGATTACGCAGTGTCAGAATGTTTTGCTGCAGGGCAAACTTTCGTGTCTCCTTGAGTTCGCTCTCGTCAGGCTTTGCAAACAGGGCAATTTTGTCTGCGCTGTCCCTTACCTCGAGCTTCAGCCTGGGATAGGCGGTATTTATGACGCCATAGGCCTTCTCACGATCTTCGGCATTGCGGAAAACAATAAATACACCCTGTTTCTGGGAACGTATAGCGGCATAACGTATCCTGGCTTCCCGCAATTGCGCACGCAGACCCGTGGTATAGACATCGATCGACTTCTGGACCGCGGAATCTACATCCACCTCCATGAGGAAGTGAACCCCGCCACGCAGATCCAGGCCCAGGTACATGGGCAAGGCATTAAAACTATCTAGCCACTCAGGTGTGGCCGGCGCCAGGTTCAACGCAATGATGTAATCCGTCCCCAACGCTGCACGGGCATACTCAACGGCTTTTAGCTGTGCCTCTGTATCATTAAACCGGATCAGCAGCTTGCCGGCCTCGAGTTCAACCGACTTCCTGACTATGCCGGCCTCATCAAGGGTCTTTATGAGTCTTTCCTGTGCGGCACTATCCAGCTCGGCAGTACGCGTACCTGATATCTGCAGTGCCGGGTCTTCTCCATACAGGTTCGGAAGCGCATAGATCGTGCCAATTATCAGCACAAAGATAATAAGGAGGTACTTCCAAAGCGGATACTGGTTACTCATTACAGGCCGTCCTTTTGGCTTTACAGCTCTTTAATTGTTCCCTTGGGCATCAGGGTGGCAACTGCTTGTCGTTGCACTTTTACATTCATCCCGTCTGCAACCTCAAGCTCTATGAAGTTGTCCCCCACTTTTACGATCTTTCCCAGTATGCCGCCGTTGGTAACCACTTCATCGCCCTTGGCCAGCGCCCCGACCATCTGTTTGTGCTCCTTGGCCTTTTTGCTTTGCGGGCGAATCAACAGAAAATAGAAAATGACGAAAATTACAATTAGCGGTAAAAAGCTTGTCAATGCATCACCCTGGGCCGGGGACGCCGCCATCGCATCTGAAATAAAGAAATTCATGCCTGCTGTTCCACTCCTCTGTTATATCCCGATTTAACGGCCGGTTGGCCCGCCCGGACCACCGTCATGCCGATCCGGCCCAGCCAAAGGCCGCATATTATGGCACAGACGGCGGCATTTGACCCCGCCGATTATAAAAATCCTTGCGGAATTCTTCCAGCGCCTGCTGCTCGATAGCAATTCGCAATCCTGCCATGAGGTCCTGGTAGTAGGTCAGATTATGAATGGTGTTCAGGCGGGCACCCAGTATCTCGTTACACTTGTCGAGGTGGTGCAGGTAGGCACGGCTGTAATTACGGC
>DAOVYA010000315.1 GCA_030635865.1 Gammaproteobacteria bacterium
CCTGCTGGTTTTTCTGACAGACCAGGACGGTATGTTTGACAGCGACCCCCGCAGTAATCCGGATGCAAAGCTGATAGCAGAAGCGCAGGTCGGTGATCAAAAGCTGGAAACCATGGCAGCAGGTAGCGGCGGGGCGCTCGGGCGTGGTGGAATGCTCACAAAAGTAAGGGCAGCCGAGCGTGCGGCACGTTCCGGAACCATGACGCTGATTGCATCCGGCAGGCAAGACAATGTGTTGCAGCGCATCGCTGCCGATGAACGCCTGGGGACGCGCCTGTATCCGGCAAATGCGCCGCTGGCTGCACGCAAGCAGTGGCTGGCCGGTCAGTTGCAGGTGCGTGGGCGCCTGCTGCTGGATGCAGGTGCGGTGGATGTTTTACGCAGTGCCGGCAGCAGCCTGCTGGCGGTAGGGGTCACCGGGGTTGAAGGGGATTTCAGGCGCGGTGACCTGGTCGTATGTATTGCGCCGGGTGGCGGGGAGATTGCCCGTGGACTGGTGAATTACAATGCGGATGAATCACGCAAGATCATTGGTAAGCCGAGTAACCGCATCGAGGAAATCCTGGGTTATATCGATGAACCCGAGTTAATACACCGTGACAACCTGGTGCTGACCTAACAGGCTTTTTCAACAGCCTGTTAAGTACGAAGCACAAAAAAGCCGGCTACTGGCCGGCTTTTTGAGTACGGGGCGCAGCGTTTTCAGAGACTGCGGATATGCTGATTCAGACGGCTCTTGTGACGCGCAGCCTTGTTTGCATGAACCAGACCCTTGCCTGCAGCCTTGTCGATAACCGGCACGGCTGCATCATAGGCCTTTTTGGCAGCCTCACGATCGCCCGCTTCGATGGCCTTGATGACCTTCTTGATTGAAGTACGCATGCTTGAACGCTGGCCTGCATTGAGCTGGCGGTTGTTTTCCGCTTGCCGTGCGCGCTTTCTTGCCTGTGCTGTGTTTGCCAAGGAACTGCTCCTGCTCGGATCCATTCAAAAGACGGCGTACTATGCGGATTTAAGCGGAATTTGTCAATATTTCACACCATGCAGGCGATGCCGGGATGGTAGTGCTCCTCAAAGGCAGGGGTATTCACACGGAGTCACAGCAGGCAGAGACAAAACAACAACTTATAGATGAAGATGACGTAATATGGGCCTTTTATCTGAAAGCCAATAAAGCTCCATGAATGAATGGCAGCACTTGCCAACCCGGCAATTCCATGGCGAGCAGGATCGATAACGGGCTTGGAGCATCACGGTAGATGACTGGTAACTTACTGAAAAATACGGCAATTGTTAGCGGGATGACGCTGATATCCCGGGTGCTGGGGCTGGCACGGGATATGGTGCTGGCGCGCTTCTTCGGGGCCGATGCCCACATGGATGCCTTTTTCGTGGCCTTCAAGATTCCAAACTTCCTGCGCCGCCTGTTTGCCGAGGGGGCCTTTTCCCAGGCCTTTGTCCCGATTATCTCGGAATACAAGGAGCAGCAATCCCGCGAGTCAGTACACGACCTGGTTAACAGGGTCGCGGGTACCCTGTTAGGCATACTCTCCCTGATTACCGTCATAGGGGTACTCGCAAGTCCGGTACTGGTCGCCCTGTTTGCGCCGGGATTTCTCTATCACGACCCGGCCCAGTTCGATCTGACAGCGCAGATGTTGCGCATGACTTTTCCCTACATCCTGTTTATCTCCCTGGTGGCCTTTGTTGCCGGTATTCTGAATACCTACGGCCGGTTTGCCGCGGCCTCTTTTGTTTCTGTCTGGTTGAACGTGGTCCTGATCGGTGCCGCGGTACTGGTTGCCCCGTTACTCGAGCAGCCCGAGCTGGCACTGGCTGGCGGCGTATTTTTAGCCGGCGTGGTGCAATTGCTGTTTTTGCTGCCTTCCCTGAAGCGGGTCGGCTTTTTCCCCAGGCCGCAATGGAGTCCGGGAGATGCGGGTGTGCGACGCATCATGAAACTCATGTTGCCGGGTATCATTGGCTCGTCGGTCGCACAGATCAACCTGTTGTTCGATACCCTGATCGCATCGTTCCTGGTCGCGGGCAGTGTCAGCTGGTTGTACTATGCCGACCGCCTGGTTGAATTCCCCCTGGGTGTGTTCGCGATTGCACTGTCCACCGTTATCCTGCCGAGCCTGTCGCGCAGCCATGCCAATGCGTCTGATGATGAGTTTTCACGGACGGTTGACTGGGGTCTGCGCTGGGTATTGTTGATTGGCATACCATCGGCCGTGGGCCTGATTATTATGGCCCGGCCAGTGATTGCGACCCTGTTTCATTATGGCGACTTCACCAGCGGCGATGTGGATATGGCCGGTTTGAGTCTGATGGCCTATGCCATGGGTTTGCCGGGCTTCATGCTGGTCAAGGTGTTGGCCCCGGCATTTTTCTCGCGCAAGGATACCAAAACACCCGTGCGTATTGCCGTAATTGCCTTGATTACCAACATGACGTTGAACCTGGTTTTTGTCGTGCCGATGGTGATGCTGGAGATAACGGGTCCGCATGCCGGGCTGGCGCTGGCGACTTCGGTTGCTGCCTGGGTAAACGCGACTTTGCTGTTTGCCGCGCTCTACCGGAGACAGGTTTACCGGCCGCAGGCAGGCTGGCGCAAGCTGTTTCTGCAAATGGGCCTGGCAGGCGCAGCCCTGGGCGCATTATTGCTGCTTGGTATGCAGCC
>DAOVYA010000162.1 GCA_030635865.1 Gammaproteobacteria bacterium
GACTACATGGATGTAGGAGGTAGAGTAACGCATGGAGCAGTTACCGAGGAACAAAGTGACGAATAATTCAGGGCTTCCCGGGATAAAGTAATCATCAATGGTTAACAAGGATAAAAACTCACCGGTTACGCTTGCCACCTTGCAAGGGATGAAGCAACAGGGCGAGAAAATTGCCTGCCTGACCTGTTATGACGCGAGTTTTACCCGGGTGCTTGAAACAGCCGGTGTGGACATGTTCATTATCGGCGACTCGCTCGGCATGGTGTTGATGGGATACGAATCAACCGTGCCTGTCACCATGGATGACATGATCCATCATGCTGCCAGTGTCGCACGCGTTGGCCGGCATGCCTACCGGGTTGTTGATTTCCCCTACAAGACGTACGAAACCCGGCAGCAGGCGCTGGACAATGCCCGGCGCCTGATCGATGAAGGCGGGGCGGACATGGTGAAGCTCGAGGGCGGTACCTGCATGGTGGATATCGTCGATCACCTGGTGCAGCACGATATCCCGTTCTGCGGTCATATCGGCCTGCTGCCACAATCCATCGAGGAACTCGGCGGATACAAGGTCCAGGGGCGCGATGAGGCCGGGGCGAGGGCGATCATGGAGGATGCAAAGGCCCTGGAGCAGGCCGGCGCAGACATGCTGGTCATGGAGTGCATTCCATCCGGGCTGGCGACCGACATAAGCAGCAGTGTAAACATCCCCACGATTGGTATCGGTGCCGGGCCGGGCTGCGATGGCCAGGTGCTGGTGCTGTATGACATGCTGGGTATTGCGGCACAAAAAAATCCGCGCTTCGTTAAAAATTTCCTGCGGGATTCAGGAAGCATACCGGCTGCGGTGGAGGCCTACATCAAGGCGGTGAAAGGCGGCAGTTACCCGGCACCTGAACATGAGTACTGATGGAAACGATCACGACTATTGCTGAATTGCGCGCGCACACAAAGGCATGGCGCATGCGTGATGAAGCGATCGCCCTTGTCCCGACCATGGGCAATCTGCATGATGGTCATTTAAAACTGGTGCAACATGCGAAGGCGATTGCACCCCGGGTCGTCGTCAGTATTTTTGTCAACCCGATGCAGTTTGCTCCCAATGAGGATTATGAAAGTTATCCGCTTACCATGGGGCTGGATACTGAAGCGTTGATGGAAGCGGATGCAGACGTGCTGTTTGCGCCCGGCATTTCAGAGGTGTACCCGGGCGGTGTTAAACATACTGCATCGGTTGTTGTACCCGGGCTGAACAGTATGCTGGAAGGTGAGCATCGGCCCTCGCATTTCAACGGGGTGACAACAGTCGTCGCGAAGCTCTTCAACATGGTGCAACCGGACATTGCGGTTTTTGGTGAGAAGGACTACCAGCAACTGTTGATTGTTGAACGCATGGCTAGAGACCTGAATCTGCCTGTCCGGATCGAAGCGGTCGAGACCGTGCGAGAAGAGGATGGTCTCGCCATGAGCTCCAGGAACAATTACCTGCAGGTTGCAGAGCGTGCGATTGCGCCACAGTTGTACCAGGCACTGCTTGATGTGAAGGCTCTCGTGGAAGCGGGTGAAACCGATTTCCAGGGTGTTGAGCACGTGGCTGCACAACAGTTGACAGAGATCGGTCTTGCGCCGGACTACGTGAGCATCCGTCGCCAGTCCGACCTCGCGCCTCCCACCGCCGGGGACACACGGTTGGTGGTGCTGGCGGCGGTACGGATTGAAGCAACGCGCTTGATTGACAATGTCAAGATATCAATAACTTGAACGAACTACTTAATATCAAAACTATACGGTTTTCTTGCAGTCCGCGGCCAGAGACCGCATAATCACGCCTCGTTTAAACGAGGGGTCAAGGAGCCACTCACGCGTATGCAAATCAGCTTGTTGAAATCCAAACTACACCACGCCAATGTCACGCACTCGGAGCTCGAGTACGAGGGTTCCTGCGCCATCGATGGCGCGCTGCTCAAGGCGGCCAATATCCAGGAGTACGAGCAGATCCATATCTATAACCTGGACAATGGTGAACGTTTCACGACTTATGCGATTCGTGCACAGGAGGATTCCGGGATCATCTCCGTGAACGGTGCTGCAGCGCACAAGGCCAACCCCGGCGACCGCGTCATTATCTGCACCTACGCGATTTTGTCGCAACAGGAAGCCAGTGTTTTCAAGCCGACCCTGATTTATCTCAACGAAGCAAACCAGATTAAGGATACACGTACCGCCATACCTGTTCAGGTTGCATAATGCGTTGTCCCTGCGCAAGCAGATTCCCGGTACCAGCTTTCAATATCACCGCCACCGAAAATCGGTTTACCCGGTTTGCAAGGGGGCACTGTCATGAATAAACGTCTCGACGAAGTCACCATCGTTGGTGGTGGCACCGCCGGATGGTTGATTGCCCTGTTCCTGGTTACGACCCTGAACCGGGGTGACGATAAATCAAAAGTAAAAATTACCGTGATCGAGTCACCCAACATTCCGAACATTGGTGTTGGCGAAGCAACGGTAACCGGCATGTTCCGGATGTTGAAGCAGCTCAGGATTGACGAGGCAGAGTTCATGCTTAAATCGGACGCTACGTTCAAGTGCGCCGGTCGTTTTGAAAACTGGAGCGTGGACGACAAGGGACAACCGAAAGTTTTTTACAACCCGTTCAGTAACGGCGGCTATGTTGATGGCATTGAAACCGCCTACCACTATCACAGGTTCGGGCCACGGGCAGGCTCAAAAAGTTACGCCGATAATGCCCTGCCGACTCTGGCTGCGATCGAAAAATGCAGGGCCCCGAAAATGCCGGGCTCAAAAAACTATGAAGCCATTTTCCCCTATACCTACCACCTGAATGCGCAGTCTTTTTCGGTGCACTTGCGCGATGTTGCCAGGCAGCGTGGGGTCGTCCACATCCAGGATGACATGCTGGACGTGGAACTGGGCGAAAATGGCTATATCAGCGCCCTGAAATTGAAGGAGAAGGGGCGTTTCCCGGTCAAATTCGTGTTCGATTGCACCGGTTTCAGGGGGCTGATCCTGCAAAAGGCCCTGGGGGAGCCCTTCATTCCCTATGACAACCACCTGCTGTGTGATCGGGCCATCCCCGTGATGATCCCGCACAGGGATACCTCGAAAATCAAACCCTGTACCACGGCTACGGCCTTGAGTGCCGGCTGGTCATGGAATGTGCCGCTCTACCACCGGACAGGGACCGGCTATGTCTATTCAAGCAAGTTCATATCAGATGACGAGGCCTGTGATGAGCTGTTTCGTCACCTCGGGGATGTGCAGCCGATTAATGAACCGCGCGTTATCCCGATGCGCATTGGCCGGGTACGCAGGCCATGGGTGAAGAACTGTATCGCAGCAGGCTTGGCGGCCGGTTTTGTCGAACCGCTTGAGGCAACGGCAATCTACAGCATCGAGATGACTGCCCGCTGGTTCATGACCTACTTCCCCGATGAAGATCTAAGCCCGGTGTTTGAAAAACGTTTTAACAAGGTGATGGACCGCCAGTACGAAGACATCCTGAATTTCATAGTGATGAACTATTACACATCCAATCGTCCGGAACCGTTTTGGCTGGCATCGAGAAATGACATTGATGTGCCCGGGGGCCTGCGTGAGAACATGGAGCTCTGGGAACACAATATGCCGGCACCGTACGATACCGGTGATGCCTTCCTGTTCACACACTGGAATTATCTCTATATGTTATTACAGAAGGATTATTTCAAAGGCAAAAAGTTTGCCGGTGAGAGCCTGGTATCGGAAAAATCCTGGGTCCGGCATTCACAGAATGTTGCCCGTGGCCGGGAATCACTGTTGAAGAATCTCCCCAATCACTTCGAACTGCTCAAGGCCATGCGGGCCGGTAAATCGATGGAGGAGAGCCACATCTCCCTTGGGGAAAAGTCCGGTTCGGCCGCGCTTTCCCGAAAGGCAGGATAGCCACCGCATCCGCGTGCTGTACCCGTCAAACCATCACCAGCAGCATTGTTCCCGGGGTGGTCCCTGTAAGTGACCGGGGAGTATAGGAAAAAATAACTGTTACCTTTTTTCGGGCCATCGCGTTAGTGGTATGCGTAACCTGAAAACAAGGAGCCAGTTATGAAAACGCATCCCGTATTCCGAACCATCGTCGCTGCCATGGTGGCAGTTTCACTTGCCGGCAGCGGCAGTGCCTGGGCCGATCGTAAAAATGACCAGCGTAGCTATGGCCATAGTCAGGGCGGTCATCACGACAAGCGTGCCTATGGCCGAAGTCAGGGCGGTCATTACAACAAGCATTACTCCTACAATAAGCACCGCAAGAACAGGTATAAGCGTCATTATTACAAGGGTAATCATAGATACCCGTATTACAGGGGGTATGGCGGAAACTATTACAGGTACGACGATGACAACAGTGATGAAAAGCTGTTAATTGGTCTTCTGGTGGGCGGACTGGTTGGTTACGCCATCAACAGTGCTCAACAGGATGATCCCTACAGATATGACAGCTACCCGCAGGCCCATACCCTGCGCGAGGCACAACCCATCATCTATGAGGCCGACAGGAGTAGTGCTGCCACCTGCCTGCAGGAACGTGAATACCAGATGAAGGTGATTGTCGGTGGCCGCACAGTCGATGCCTATGGTACCGCCTGCCTGCAGCCTGATGGATCATGGAGCCGGGGCCCGGCGAAGCTGGTTTCGTACTGACACACACCATTGTTTCCCCTGCAGGCGCCCGGTCGTACGCAGGAGTCGATCGCGACGCCGAATGCACCCTTCGCGTCATCGCGCTGAACCAACTGACGGGGGCTCACGAACC
>DAOVYA010000291.1 GCA_030635865.1 Gammaproteobacteria bacterium
AGCGTTCTAATTAAAGAAATTATCAGTGACAGTTTATCTGTGCCTGTCCGGTCAACAGGGCCTCGTTCGGCTTCAACTAATCAACTTGTAATACATCCAGAATGGCCCGTGAGTCATCCATAAGGCGTATCACCCGATCATCGAGCAACCTCAATTCTGTATCTGCGTCAGTTGAAAGGCGATTCAACAACTCTTCCGGCAATGACCTGGATTGCCTGTACAGACCCGCATCCAGCACCTCGCCACGAGCCACCTTCTTCTGCCAGCCAGGCGGCAGTTCACCGCCTCGCGCCAGCTTTTTCTGCAAGCCGGGCGGCAGACTCTTCTTTTTCTTCGGTTTATCCCTGCCGCTCCCATTGTCATCATCATGGTAACGATATTCCCGCCGTTCTTGAAAGTAAGATTGGATAATGTGTTTTTCATCCTCTGTAAAACGTCTGTTTGAAGTATCAGTCACTTCATCGGCAGAACGCCAAAACTGCCACCAGGGCATGTCGGTTCCGGCCTGGGCTGTGCCCACAAGCAGCACCGCCATACTTAATAAGATTATTTTCACCATTGTTTCCTCTAACCGAATTTCCAGATATGCATACTTAATTTATATGGCTGCTTGTTCCAAGACTACACACGCACGATATATTATCAAATGCTAAACGTCTCCTTTGGGTCGATCGTCACCATCTAGCCTAAAATTCAGCCCGTTGCGGCTTAAATGTCTCATTGAGAGATCTTGCCTGAATGACGGGAATGGGTTCGTTTCTTGCTGTTTAACAGGAGGGTAAGAGCACAATTTCCCCCTGATACAGGCAGAAAGTTTGCCCTGATAGCTTTTTTATACAGGTATCCCTCGTTATCCCGTTATTGCGCAAGACTCCCGTAGACCTGCTCACGATAGTAACGCTCGTTTTCCGCGTCACCCATTATGAAGGACAAGTCAGACAGTTTGAGAAAGACACTGTGTACACGCGACAGGATGTCTTTATTTGCACCCAGCGCCAGCTCGTAATTATCCAGCGCCTGTTCATAATCGCCCAGCAGGAAAGCGGCGTTTCCCATGAACTCGTACCACACCCCGGCCGAGCCGGTTTTCAGTTCCAGGCGTGTCGCCACCCGTTGCGCAAATTCGAGCGCCTCTGCATAGGCATCGCGCCACAGCAGGAGGAAGTAATACTGTTCGAGGAGCAGGCGCGCACGCAGGTAGCGGTCCCAGTCATCCGGGTAGTGTTGCCGCAGGTAGTGCATCAATTCGCTGTCGGGTGAATTCGCCCAGGGTTCCACTCCGGAACCTGCCGCCAGCTGTTCCGGCAACAGCCCGATGGCTTCCTGCAACACCGTCTCGCTGGACCAGTGATCCTCACGCGCCAGCCCGATCATCGCCTGGGCGGCGGCGAAACGCTCATCACCGTACCACAGGCCATAGGCCGCAGCGATGCGGACATCGGCCTGTGAAAATTCCTTCATGGCCGCCTGCGCCAGCGCGGATGACAGGTTGTAGATTTTCCCTTCCGGGACGGCCGCCTCGGCCTCCCTGAAATAGTCCAGCGCCTGTTCGGCCTCGCGCTGCTCCAGCAGGTAACAACCGCGCCGCCAGCGGGCCACGGCCCGCAGCTTCGGATCGGCGGGCAGGTCGTCGATCAGTCCCGGCGTGATTGCACGTCCCGGAGCCTGCAGCACCTGCTCAAGATGTTTCAGCAGCCCGGAGGCATCTGCCTGCTCCAGTTCATCGTTGCTGATACCGAAGTCCGAAAACCCGGTGGTCGGCACGCACTGCGGTGTCCGGCGCGCGGTCTTCTGCAGGTCGCGCCAGTAGTCGACAAACAGCTTGCGGCGTCCCGGTGCAACCAGTTCCGGCGCACTGTCGATCGTGTCACTGCGGATGTTGATGTCATCGACATAGATCACGGCGTTCGCCTCATCCGGCAGGTCACCGATAAAGGAAAACACGTAGACCTTTGAGTTCCTGGAACGCGTCGTGTTGGCGGCCTCTTTTATATCAACCAGCGGCTGGTCGGCATATTCTTCGCGGATAACGAGGTCATAGGTCCCGGCATCCACGCGGTAGATCAGATCAACGAGGTACCAGGTAAACGGCTCGATGGGTGCCAGGCGCTTGGGCATGCTGTCCGAGACATGGTAGAAATAACCGTCTTTGTTCTTCAGCCAGAAACCGATGCCGTCCGGCCGCATGCTGAACCACTCGGGCCCCGCCAGGGCGATATTGAACGGCTGCAGCGGCTCCGGCGTCATGAAGGCGAAATGCACATTGAGCGTGCCTGACTCCTGCATCGGGAAATACCCCTGCAATTCAGGAAACCCGCCGTCATCGGCTGCATCGCGGATTTCAACGGCGTAGTAACCGCTGTAGCGGAACTCCGGGCTGAGGCGTACCTTGCCGCGGGAGTGTTCGAAGATACGGAAGGTGTCGGGGCCGGTGTCCAGCCGGTCATCGTCGAAGCTGTAACTGACCAGCGACCCGGCCCGCGCGCTGCAGCAGGCGAGCACGACCAGAAGGCCGATGACCGCGGCTAGAGATTGTCGCGGTATTCCGCCAGCCATCGTTTCCATTCCTGTACACTGCGCGACCGTTCCCCGGAACCGGCTGTTGCCTGGAATCCCCGGGTCTGGCCGGTGTGTATCTTGAGTGCCTGGATCGAAATCTTGCGCACCTGCGGCGTCGGATCATCCAGCCCCCCGATCAGCCCGGCGTACAGATCCGCCTTCTGTGCATCGCTCAGGTGAATCTGGTCGTAGGCAAGGGCACAGGCCGCCTTGTCACGAAACAGTGCACTGTTGTCATTGCGCATGATACCGAGCAGCGTATCCACGACCTCGTCCTCACCGCTGACCCGCCCGAGGGCCCATTGCACTTCCAGGCGCAAGCGCGGGTTGGTGGTGCGGATGTCCTCTATCAGTGCTTC
>DAOVYA010000277.1 GCA_030635865.1 Gammaproteobacteria bacterium
ATGCCTATTCCAAACACAGTGTTTCCGGATGGACATTAAATTTAAGGTGCTCTCGCGTTTTCCAGCAGCTCGACAATCTGCTGGTATCCATGGTCGCGTGCATAATCGGCCGGTGACAAACCGCTGCTGTCCGTAGCTGTTGGCAGCGCGCCTTGCTTGAGCAGCAGGCGAACTATCTCCACGTGCCCCTTGTTGGCAGCCTCGAACAGTGCTGTCCATCCCTCGTTGTTACCCAGCTCAATATCAGCACCTTGCTTGAGGAGTGTGGCTACTGACTCTGTCATGCCGCGTTCCGCCGCCCAGAGTAATGCAGTTGCACCATCCATGTCCCGGGCATTGACCGGTGCACCTGCCTTTATCAGTGATCGGATGACCGCAACGTGTCCGCTGTATGCGGCTCTCATCAGGGCTGTCTCGCCATAAGGCGTACTCTGGTCGACTGCAGCACCGGCCTTGATCAGCAGTGCGGTAACCTCAACCGTGCCGTTCCCGGCGGCCAGTATGAGGGGGGTGTTACCGTCTTTATCCACCTCTTCCGGATCGGCGCCTGCTTTGAGCAGGACTTTTGTGACTTCGCTGTGGCCCTCGCGCACGGCGTTCGACAATACGCCCCAACCGGCGCGGGTCTGGCCGGCAATATTCGCACCCCGTTTCAGCAGCAGCTTGACCACTTCCAGCTGGCCGGCCCCCGCAGCACAGAACAATGCCTTGCAGCCACCGCTGGTCTCGGCCTCGATGTAGGCACCACTGTCCAGCAGGATCTCCACCACTTCAAGCCGGCCTTCTTGCGCGGCGAACATCAAGGCTGTCTTGCCGATCGGTGAATGGGCATTTACCGATGCACCGGTGGACAACAGCTTGCGTACTTCGGCCGCTTCGCCGGTTTCGGCGGCATCAATGAGTCTGCTATCCAGGGAGGCTTCCGCCTGGAAGACGGGGCCTCCCAGCAGCACTACCAGCAGCAATAGAGATATTTTCATGGGTTCTGTCAGCCTCCTGACTCCTTGGGGAAATTACTCGTCGTCATCGTCCGGTTGCTCGGGCAGATTGTGGGCAATGCCATCGTGGCAGTCGATACAGGTCTCGCCTTTTGCCAGGGCGCGCTCATGACGTTTGCGCGCGTAACGGTCCTGTTCACTGAGGTCCATGGATTTGAAATCATGGCAGTTCCTGCATTCCCGGGAATCGGTCTTACGCATGGATTTCCATACGCGTTCCGCCAGGTGCAGGCGGTTTGCCTCGAACTTCTCAGGCGTGTCAATTGTCCCCACCGCCTTGTGATACAGCTCTCTGGTTGCCTCTATCTTGCGAATAATCTTGTAAATCCATGGCCTGGGCACATGGCAGTCCGAGCAGGTCGCCTGAACCCCCGATGGGTTCTTGTAATGGATGGTCTCCTTGTACTCCTGGTAGACGTTGTCACGCATTTCATGGCAGGAGATACAAAAAGTCATGGTATTGGTGGCTTCCATGGCCGTGTTGAACCCACCCCAGAATATAATTCCCGCCACCATGCCAAAAATCAGTACCGACCAGTAAGCAGGATTGCGTATTTTGGACCAAAGCGAACTGCCCTTGTCATCACCCATAAGCGTATTGCCCCTTGTGATTAGCGCCTTCCATGGAGGTATGAATAATTCATCCTTCAGAAGCGGGAAATTTTACTCCGTGTTTTACGGGCGAACTTGATGGAGGTCATTTAATCGTGAAATTAATTGGACATGCAGGTTGGGCTGAGTTGTGTAGCCCGGATTTCGCTGCGCTCTATCCGGGCTACATAATTCTATAGCCCGTGGTCAACAATTAGCCGATGCTCAGGGCACCAACCGGGCAGGCGGTCACACATGCACCACAGCCCGTGCAGCGTTCATTGTCGACTTGTGCCCGGCGCTGGTGAACCGTGGTGATGGCCTGGTAGTCGCAGCGTCCAAAGCAGGACATGCAGATCACGTCGTCCCAGGCAATGCAGGTATCACGGTTCAGGATGGCCGTGCCAATCCGGGGGTTGGCCGACTCAGTGACTTCGATCTCCATGGGGCAGGCCTCGACACAGGCCCGGCAGAAGGTGCAGCCGGAATTTTTAAAATCGAGCCAGGGTATGCCGGCGAGTTCATGGTCTGCCGGATGCATCCGGATGATATCCGTCTCGCAGGCAGTCACGCATGGATGTGCGCAGCCCGGGCAGTTTTCTTCCAGTGGCAACCCCTGGTGCCAGGGCGGGGGCGGCCCCAGCGGTTGTTGCCGTGCTGTTTCTGCATTGCGGCCTTCACGGGTCAGGAACGCACCACGCAGAAACGCCCGGCGCCCG
Organism: Gammaproteobacteria bacterium; assembly: GCA_030635865.1. GTDB lineage: Bacteria > Pseudomonadota > Gammaproteobacteria > UBA9214 > UBA9214 > UBA9214. Next base: position 2,309 of record DAOVYA010000277.1, read on the forward strand.
CCGTCCACCTTGCTCACTGCGGCTTACCGATAGGTGCTTTCAACCAGTGGTGCGGCGTTCGACTGGGGTACGTGACATTGCGTACAGTTGAAGCGCGCACCATCCAGGTCATCCATCTCGCTGCTTGCATAGTGACCTTCCGGCATCGGGCTTTTACTTTTCTTGCTTCGGTCCATGTTTTTGGGCTTGTCGATATACTTGGGCACATCATGGCAGTCGAGGCACTGGTTGTCCGCGGCAGTGACCGGCAGGAATTCATCGATCCGGTGCGGGACCTGGGGCGGCGCCTCATCCCAGGCGCGTGGCAATGGGTCATTATAGCCGGGCTTGCCATCGCTGTAGGCGGAGGCGGACGGGGTTGGTGTGTCGAATACGCTGGCCTTGCTCAGGCCCATGTTCAGTTCATCAATGGCGCCACCGTCCGATGCACATGCGGTAACAGCGATCATCAGGCCGAGCGTGGCGAGGAACGGGATTGTTTTCATGCGGCTCTCCTTTGGTTGGATTGGGTTGTGTCTGGTTTCTGCGGAGCATCGATAAAGTGCCGCAGGTCAAAATGCAGGGTGTCCTCCGGGCAGATGCTGATGCAGCGGCCGCAGTTGGTGCATTCACCGGAGGCGATCATGCCGGCTGTGGCCGCTTCCTTCAGGTTCAGGACCTGGGGTTCCGGGCAGACCTTGGCGCACTCCCCGCAGTTCGTGCACGTTGGCGTGTCGAAGCGGACGCGCAGTAGTGCTAGCTTGCCGACCACGAGATAAAATGCGCCCAGCGGGCAGAGATGTC
>DAOVYA010000172.1 GCA_030635865.1 Gammaproteobacteria bacterium
CCCACTCCTTTGTCATTGCGACCCCATTCCCCGTCATTGCGAGCGAAGCGCGGCAATCTCGTGAAGCTGGCAGCGGACTTGATGAGATTGCCGCGTCACTTCGTTCCTCGCAATGACGGGATGTGTTGGGAGATTGGAGTGTCACATTTTTCTTCGCAATGACAGGGTGTGTAAGGCAGGAAAACCACATGACATTCACAATCAGGACATCACAGAAAAGCAAGCGGGGAAACCGTTGGGCGGGCATGCTGTTCGGCCTGATATTTTTTGCCGTCGGGGCCGGGTTTCTGCTCCTCAGTGTGATCCCTAACCTGTGGGACGCCACGCGTATGCAGGATTGGGTGCAGGTGCCTGCCGATGTCGTGGCGGCCGACCTGGAGACAAACCATTCCGATGACACGACTACCTATAAAGTAACTGCCCGCTTCCGTTATGCATACAACGGACAGCGCTATACCGGCAATCGTGTCGGTATTGCCGACGGCGGCGGCGATAATATTGGTGACTGGCATCAAGCTACCTATAACAGGCTCAGGGGCCAGGACCATGCCCGGTTGTGGGTGAATCCAGCGGACCCGTCTGAGTCTGTTTTCGACCGTGAACTGCGCTGGGGCCTGTTGGGATTCAAGCTGATTTTTGTCATCGTGTTTGGCGGGGCCGGTGCTGTGGTGATCTGGTTTATGAACCGCACCCCGAAGCCGGTGCCCGCCGGTCTCCCGGACTGGCAGGCGAGGGCCGAATGGATGGACAACCGCATCCGTTCCAATGCCAGGGCTACACTCTGGTTTGCCTGGGGGTTTGCGATTTTCTGGAATGCGATTTCCTCGCCCATCCCGTTCATCCTTCCCGCGGAACTAGCCAAGGGCAATCAACTTGCCTGGATTGCACTCATCTTTCCCGTGGTTGGCCTCGGCCTGCTGACCTGGGCCATTCGACGGACACTCAATTGGCGGCGCTTCAGTATGACGCTGCTGGAAATGGACCCGTTCCCCGGTGCGATCGGGGGCGACATCGGTGGTGCAGTTGAATTGCGGCTTCGCTACAACCCGAAGAACCGGTTCCGTGTCACGCTGACCTGCAATCACGTCTATACAAGACGTACGAACGATGGCTACGAAACGGTGCGCGACGCCAAATGGCAGGATGAACAACTCGCGGAGGTGCAGCCCGGGAGGCGTGGCACGCGGCTGCGTTTCCTGTTCCAGCCGCCGGGCGATCTGCCCGCGAGCAGTGAGGGCGATGACAGCTGGTATGAGTGGATGATCCAGATTTCCGCCAGCCTGCCCGGCGCCGATTTAAACCGCAGCTGGGAGGTCCCGGTATTTAAAGATGCCGGTCGGCAAACCGCACGCACACAGATCGATCGCCGCGAGCCTGAAGCCGGCCCGCTGGAGTTGCCGGACAGGGTGGTGCAGGTGCGCGAGACCGGCTCGGGCCTTGAATTTTACTACCCGTACTTGCGGAACCCGGGCATGGCCCTTGGTACGCTTGTCACCGGAGGCTTCTTCGTCGGCTTTGCATGGCTGTTCCACGCGGCGGCCGGTGAAGACGGTCCTCCGGGCCTGTTCCTCGGGCTGTTCGTGTTTGCAGGCGTACTCATTTTTATCCTGGGGCTCTATCTGCTTGGTAACGCATTGCATGTCACGGCCAGCAGGCAGGGGTTGAGCGTGGTGCGCAAAATCTTCGGACTGCGCTTCGTGCGCCATGTGGCCGTCGATGAAATAACCGGCATTGAGCAATCCATTGGTATGCAGTCCAGGCAGGGAAACCGGACGCGCGCCTGGTACCGGATCCAGGTGCGCACGCACGATGGCCGCAAGATTACGGCAGGCAACGGCATCCCCGGTGCCAGCCGCGTCGAGGCCATTATCGATCGGATGCGCAGGGCGCTCGACCTGCCCGAACTGTCTGCGGGTGACAATGCAGAGACTCGTTTCGGGGAAACGCCTGCAAGCCTGATTCCGGCTGAAGCAATCGCCGGTCAGCACCGCGTAAAACGCATCCGCCTGTTGGTCAATGGCGGCGGCGCCGTGCTCTTTTTCGCGATTGTTTTCTGGCAATTCAGGGACGTCATTTTCCGGCTGTTATAGCCGGTGACAGCCGGCCAGGGCAATGGCATGTGGCGGCTGTTTTGTATTGATGTATAGATCAATACAAAAGGAAAATTCTCAATAATTAATGTATAAATCAATATATATTATTGAAATAAACGTTAAGAATAACTATAATTAGTCGTAGATTAACGTAAAGGTTAATACTATGACAGAAACCACAGACCTCCTCCAGCAGATCCTGGCACTTGGCAAAAAACAGGGACTGACGCAGCTTGCGCTGGCCGAGCGGGCCGGCATTACACCTGAATCCCTGTCTCGTGCCAAGAAGGGCAGCGGTATGCGCGTCTCGACCTTGAATGAACTGGCGCACGTGGTGGGCCTGAAGTTGTCGCTGGCGTCGGATGCGCCGCTGCGCGAGAAGATCAACAGCGGGACGTTGTTTGAATGAGCGTTGACCGGCAGGCGGTGATCTGGACGCGGCTGGGGACCCGGCCGTTGCGCATGGGGCAGTTGACCCTGACCGGGCACGAGTGCCGCTTCACCTATGACCCGGATTACCTCGCCACCGGGCTGCCCGGTGTCGGTGCGATCTATACCCCCGAGGTGTATGCCAACGACACCATCGTGCGCACGCGTACTGAATCTTTTGATTTTTTGCCGCCCATCCAGTCGTTGATACCGCCGCACAGTGAACATAATTTTCAACGCCGACTGGTCCTCGAACACCTCGCCCGCAATGGCATGTCGCCGGCCACTGGCCTGGAGGCGGACTGGGAAATCCTCAAGGTGTCCGGACATGGCGGCATCGGACACCTGGACGTGTTCGAGTCGGATGAAAAGGCCACGGACTGGTATGCCGCGCCGGCGCGGCCGGAACTGTTTGATGTCACGCAGGAGTCGGACTTTTCGTTAAAGGACTACCTCACCTGGTTTGACCAGGATGCGGAAACCCTGATGCAGGTGATCGGGCCGACACCAAGTGTCGGCGGCGCAATTCCGAAACTGCTGGTGTCGATACCGGAGTCCGGCTGGGACGGGCGCATTGGTCTGCCGGCACGTTTCGGTGTGCAGGGACTGATCGACGTGGTGTTGAAGTTCGAGCAGCCGACGGTGTATCCCGGGCTGGTCGAACTGGAGGCGCTGGCACTGGATGTGCATCGCGAGACTGGCTTCACTGTGCCGCGGCACTGGGTGGTTGAGTTCAACGGTGTGCCGGCACTGGCGGTGGAGCGCTTCGACCGCGACCGCAACAAGAACCCGTTATTTACCGAGTCGCTATATTCGGTGCTGGCCTCGGGTGATGCCCGGATCACGCACAACCACAGTTACACCTATGACGAGGTGGGCCGTGCCATTGACCGTTCACCGATCGAGTTTGTCAGCGATCGTACAACGGCGAAGCGCAATCTGCTGGCGCGGTTGTTGATGGCGCTGCTCACCGGTAACGGCGACCTGCACCTGGAGAACCTGTCGATTGTCGGGTCGGCGGGCGAGCTTGGGTTTTCGCCGGTGTATGACCCGACGCCGATGCGTGCCTACTCGATTCATAATATGTTGTCGGTGATGCCGTTCGGCGGATATGGCGAGACAGATGAGGCAACCGGTTCAACGACAGGCCTGGCGGTGGCCGTGCAGAGCCTGGCGAAGAACCTCGGCATCCCGCCGGCCACGCTGGAGGAGATGACCGGCAAGGCCTTGCAGGCAACCGAACACTACAGCGAGCGGCTGCGCGCACTGACTTCCCTGCCGGAGGCAAACCGGGAAAACCTGGTGGCGATAGTGGAGAAGGTCAGGGGGCAGTTGTCATGAGAACAGCCAGGTCAGGCTCGCAGCTTCTCCGTCATTGCGAGCGTAGCGAAGCAATCTCATAAACAGGGTTCAGTCATATGGAGATTGCCGCGCTTCGCTCGCAATGACGAATAAATCAGGTAAATCCCGGATGAGATCCGTGCCGGCAGAAAAGGGGAAGGTCATGCAATACCGGAAATTTATTGAATGCCTCGAACAGGACAGCTGTCCCGGCGAACTGGAGCCCTGCCTGCAGGCGCTGTGGTATGACGCAACGGGTGAGTGGGATACGGCCCATGAAATCGTTCAGCAAATGGATGATGTAATGGCCGCTCGGATTCATGCCTATCTGCATCGCAAGGAAGGCGATGACCAGAACTCACGTTACTGGCACCGGCAGGCCGGGACGGTATACCCGGAAGACGCAGGTCTGGATGAGGAGTGGGATGTGCTGGTACGTGAGTTGGTGGAATGATCACAGGATAATGAAATGGCATTAATCGGTTTAATCAGTGATTTACACGCAACGTCTGCGCCGGTGGAAGAGGCGCTGTCGATCTTCGAACGGGAAGGTGTTGACCAGGTCTTTTGTGCCGGTGATATTGCAGGCTACCGGGACGCGCTGGAACAGACTATTGCGCTGCTGGTTGAAGGTGGCTGCAAGTCTATTCTCGGGAATCATGATTTGCTGTACCTGGACCATCATGAAGATGAGCCTGAAAACAAGGCGGTGTCGTTCTTCAAACAGCTGCCGGCTTCAA
>DAOVYA010000296.1 GCA_030635865.1 Gammaproteobacteria bacterium
CAGGCAGAATTATATCGCCAGGTACAGGCCCGGCTGCTTGAAGAACTGCCGTATATTCCGCTTTGGTACGAAGACCATGTCTATGCTGCCGGAGAAAATATACAGGGATACCAGCTTAACAGGGATGGAAATTATGACAGCCTGGTGCATGTCAGGCGGTTTAACTAGTACACAGTTGCCTTTCACCTCACACACACCGGTATAATTCCTGTATGCAGTCCGGGCCCTTTACTATTACTGTCAGTATTGATGAGCAGCGGCTGCATTTGCATGAGTCCGGCAGGCTCGTGATGGATGTTGCCATTTCCGCGGCAGCAAACGGGCCGGGTGAAATTCTGCACAGTGAATGCACCCCGCGTGGCCGGCATATCATCCGGGCTAAAATCGGCGCCGGGTGTCCGGCCGGCACGGTATTTGTCGGCCGTAGACCGACCGGTGAGTTGTATACGCCGGAATTGAGACAGGAACATCCTGGTCGTGACTGGATACTGACCCGCATTCTCTGGCTCAGTGGCCTGGAGACGGGCAAAAACCGGTCAGGCGAAGTCGATTCCATGCGCCGTTATATCTATATTCATGGCTGTCCTGAAGAGGACCCGATGGGTATCCCGTCGTCACATGGCTGCATAAAGATGAAAAATGATGACGTCATTCACCTGTTTGATCTGGTTCCGGTCGGCACCAGCGTCCTTGTACAGGAAGCGGCGTTGTAGATAATTTGTACAGGATAGCCATGAACATAGTGTTTCCCCGGGTGCGGCCATGAATCCCCTGTTTGTCGGCGGTTATGCCAGGACAGGTACCACGATGATGCAGGGAATCATCTGCTCGGACAGGAAGGCCTTTCCTGTAACACGAGAAAGCACGTACTTGTCCGGACTGCTTGCAGTCTATAAAAATGAGAAAGATATATGGTCGTTCCATACGCACGATTATTTTGACTCGAAGAAACACTTCCGTGAGTATCACAGGCGAATCATTATTGACTACATGGATCATATTCGTTCCAGGTGGGGAGAGGGCATGATCGTCCAGAAGCAGCCTGTCATGACAGAATATTTCCCGGAATTACTGGAATTGATTCCCGCCAGCAAGTTCCTGGTAATGGTGAGGGATCCGCGTGATGCGATCGCCTCACAGATTGTACGCCATGCGGATACACCCTTGGGCGAAGAGCGCGACGTGCTCCAATACCTGGATGATTACTTGAAGCGTTACACGCGGGTAAATGCTTACAGGAAGAAATTTGGTGACCGCTTGTTGTTTGTTCCCTATGAATTACTGGTAAGCGTTACAGATAAAGTCCTGCCCGCTATACGCAAACACACTTCACTGGATATCCCCTGGGACTGCAAAACAAGCACCTGGGTATCGAAGCGTCCTCCTGACGACGAAAGTGCCTCGCCACTTGATGGCAAGACGATCTCCAATACATCGGTTGGTAACTATAAAGGCGTGCTGACGGACGAAGAGATCACAGAAATAGAAGCATCCAGGAGCAGGTTAAACAAACTGTTCGGGTTTGACCTGTTTCTCGCGGACAAATATTCCTGATTGAATATCCACTGATATTTGCATAATGGTTTCCTACCTGTTTCATCGTATGACCGGCGCGCTGCTGGTGATCTTCGGGGTGACAGGCATTGTATTCCTGCTGATCCACCTGGTTCCGGGAGACCCTGTTGAAATCATGCTGGGTGAGTCGGCGTCATTAGCAGACCGGGAAGCATTGCGGGTTGCGCTCGGACTGGACAAGCCGGTTATGATCCAGTTTTTAATCTACCTGGAAGGCTTGCTGCACCTGGACCTGGGTACATCCATTCATTTCCGGCAGCCGGTGTCCGACCTGTTGCTCGAACGGTTGCCGGCGACCGGATTATTGGCGGCTGCGACCCTGGCAGTTAGTCTGGTCATGGCCTTTCCGCTTGGTGTGATTGCAGCCGTACGCAGAAACACGGCCTGGGATACCGGTGCGATGGGCTTTTCCATGCTCGGGGTATCCATACCCAACTTTTGGCTGGGCCCCATATTGATCCTGGTATTTTCCCTCTGGCTGGGATGGTTCCCGGTCAGTGGCCGGGACGGAGTTGCCTCCGTGGTTTTACCGGCGTTGACGCTCGGTACCGGCCTCGCGGCCGTGTTGTCACGCATGGTTCGCAGCAGCATGCTGGAAGTGCTGGGCGAGGATTACATGCGCACGGCCAGGGCCAAGGGCCTAGCCCCGCAGCGTGTTGTCCTGCAACATGGCCTGCGTAATGCCCTGTTGCCTGTCATTACCCTGCTGGGCCTGCAGCTGGGCGCCTTGCTGGCGGGTGCTGTCATTACAGAAACGGTGTTCAGCTGGCCCGGGGTAGGGCTGCTGACAATCGAGTCTATTCAGACACGTGATTACCCGGTGTTGCAGGCCTGTGTGCTGCTTATCAGCACGACCTATGTTCTTGTAAACCTGTTCACGGATATTGCCTATGCCTGGATTGATCCGCGCATCCGGCTTGGAGGCAGTCAGTGATGCGTGTATGGATTCCATTTTGTGTACTTGCCTTGTGGGCACTAATGACACTGGGCGGACAGTATTTATCTTTAACACCGAACCTGATTCACCTGGAAAAAATACTCGCCACGCCCGGTCATGGCGCGCTGCTTGGTTTCGATGACCTGGGAAGACAAATAGATGACCGCCTGCTTGTCGGGGCGCGTACATCCTTCCTGGTTGCCTTCTGGGGGGTTGGCTTGTCTATGCTCGTTGGGACTCTGGTGGGTACCGCGAGTGCCTATTATGGAGGCTGGTGGGACCGTGTCACGGTACAGCTGGTGGAAATTTTCCTCGCATTTCCAGGCATCCTGCTGGCGATTGCACTGGC
>DAOVYA010000137.1 GCA_030635865.1 Gammaproteobacteria bacterium
AACGTGGTAACCCAGCGCCCAGTCTTCCACCCTTTCACACGGCCATTTCACATAGCAATCACGCAGCAACGAAACCAGGTCGTAGGTCAGCGGGCCAACGACGGCATCCTGGAAGTCGAGGATGCCGGGGTTATTAGCATCAGCAACCATAAGGTTACGAGAATGATAATCACGGTGTACGCATACTTGCGGTTGTGCCAGTGCATTATTGGCCAGTCTGCTGAATACATCCTCCAGCATATATTGCTGTGCATCAGACAAGTCCACCCCCAGATGCTTGCCCAGCAGCCATTCGCGAAACAGTTCCATTTCACTCATCAGCAATACTTCATCGTAGGCCGGCAAACCGGCATCCACCGATACGCAGCTCTGCATGGTGGCCAAAGCACCCAGGGCATCACCATACAGTCGTTCCACGGTTTCATTGCTTAACTCATCGAGATATGACCTGCTGCCCAGGTCGGACAACAGCAGGAAACCCTTATCAAGGTCTGCATCAATCACCTCGGGGACATTCAGGCCAACATCAAGGAGCAGTTTTGAAACATTGATAAACGGGTGAGAATCTTCCCTGTCCGGCGGTGCATCCATGACAATGAAACTGGCGCCATTGTGAGTGACCCTGAAATAACGCCGGAAACTGGCATCGGTGGAGGCCGGCTTCAGGGTGTATTCCCTGAATGACAGTTCCTCCTCCAGCCAGCATTTCAAGGCTTCCAGTCTTTCCGGCACAGGTGTTTCTCCCTCGGTTTTATTCCAACAATTGGGGTCACAGTATAGCCCGGAATAAATGAGTAACGGAGTGATGCGTCACACAAACGCATTTGCAAACAAACCCCGTCTTTGCGAGGAGCGCAGCGACGCGGCAATCTCGTCAAGTCCGCTGCCAGAGTCATGAGATTGCCGCGCTTCGCTCGCAATGACAAAAAGGGGTGCTCGAAATGACAAGCGGGAGAGCTCGCTATGACAAGCGGGAGAGCTCGCTATGACAAGAGGGAGCGTTCGAAATGACGATCAGGGGCCCCAGAAATATTTGAAGTTCAGGCTATTGTGTGCGATTTTAGCTCGCGCCCACCAGCCGGCCAGGGCATGAACGTTTCAGCCGGATATTTCTGCAGGTATTCCATGCAATTAACGAAGAACAGACGCTTGACAGCCCGGCTGCTCCCGGGCCTGGCACTGCTCGTTCTTCTGGCACCGGTACCGACCGATGCACTGGCCGATGGTCCCTGGCAGTGCAATTCCATGTCCGACGGCCTCTGGCAATGTGTCGGCAAGATAGAGTCGCATGAACAAACCGGCCAGCCAGCCGTGCCCACTGCGGCTCAACAGGATCCGGACCCTGCCAGCGACATAAACGCACCGCCACCGGCGGCTGATCTCCAGCAGCCGGTAATAGAGCACACGGCTACGGCACCGATTGATTTTTCGACCCCCGAACCGACACCTGAACCGGGTTCGGAACCCGCATCCCGTCAATGGGCACATTGCCCGCCCGTGACGACCCGGGTAGACAGCTACCAGGCAATACATCCGGGGGAAATTAACCTGCAGGCAGCGTCTGCAAAACGCAGCGCGGACAACGTCTACACCCTCGAAGGTAATGCCGTCATCACGTATGGTTCACAGCGTGTCACTGCCGACCGGATTATCTACAGGCAGGATGCCGGTGAAGCGGTGGCCAGCGGCGATGTTCAGTTCACGGCTCCCGGCCTCGAAGTCAACGCGGAAACCGCTACCGTACAGCCCGACCGGAACACCGGCAGCCTGCACCAACTCAGCTACTCGCTGGTGGATCAGCATGCGCGTGGTTCAGCCAGTTTGCTAAGCCTCGAAGGCCGCGAACAACAGCACCTTGAAGATGCCACCTATACGACCTGCCCGACCGGTAACCAGGACTGGGAGTTATCGGCAAAGCAGATCGACCTGGATCAAACCGACGGCACCGGGACAGCGCGCGGCGCCAAACTGAAATTCAAGGGTGTACCCATCGCCTATGCCCCTTACATGAGCTTCCCGCTTGATGATCGCCGCAAGTCCGGCTTGCTGGCACCCAGCTATGGGCACACGGATGAAACCGGTACCGATATCACAGTACCTTTTTACTGGAATATCGCACCGAATTACGATGCCATTATCGCGCCACGCTACATGAGTGACCGCGGCACAATGATAAGCGGTGAAGTGCGCTACCTGCATAATAACAACAGTGGCGAGATCAGTGCAGAATACCTCGATTCTGACAACCGGTTCAATGACGAGGAACGCAGCCTGGTGTCCATTAAACACAGGGGCAATCCGTTCCCACGGCTGGAAACATCCCTCATCGCAAGCAATGTTTCGGATGATCAATACTTTGAGGATCTGGGCACAACCCTCGTTCAAACCAGTCAGACCAACCTGGAGCGCACTGCGGCCGCAGCCTACCATGGAGACTGGTGGAATGTTGGCATTAAAGTACAGGACTTCCAGACGATTGATCCTGCCGTGGCATCCATTGACCGTCCGTACAAGCAATTACCACAGATCGTTTTTGATGCAACACCGGACAAGCGCCTGCTGGGCCTGAAATTCAGCACCCATGCCGAACTGAACAGCTTCGACCACAGTGATAGTGATAATGTCACGGCCAAACGCTTTGATATCCAGCCACGCGTCAGCCTGCCCATCCGCAAGGCAGCCTGGTATGTGGAACCTGCCGTCAGCGTACGCCACACTTTATATGACCTGGATAACGTAGCGACAGGCGCCAATGACAGTCCGGACCGCACCACGCCCGTTGTCAGCATCGATGCCGGCAGTTTCTTTGAACGCAACATGCGCTGGGGCAATACCGATCTTGTACAGACCCTGGAACCGCGCCTGTTTTATCTATATGTCCCCGATAAAAACCAGGATGACATACCGGTGTTCGATACCGGAGACTATGATTTCAACTACTGGACCCTGTTCCAGGAAAACCGCTTCACGGGGCCGGACCGCATGGGTGATGCCAACCAGGCTGCCCTTGCACTGACAACCCGCATACTTCATCCGGACAGCGGTAAACAACTGTTGAGTGCCAGCCTGGGCTCACTGATTTACTTTCGAGACAGAAAAGTCACGCTCCCCGGTGAGCCGATTGAAACCGATGACAGCTCCGACCTGATCGGCGAATTAACGATGAATCTTGGTAAACACTGGAATGCCGATGCCGAGGTGCAGTGGAACCCGCATGACTCGCAAACCGATCGGAATGATTACCGCCTGCAATACAAGGCCGGCCAGCGCCAGCTCGTCAATGTCTCCTATCGCCGCCGGCGTGACAGCCAGGAACAGGCAGACCTGTCTTTTCTATGGCCACTGGGCCCGTCCTGGCACATGGTCGGACGCTGGTATTATTCACTGGATGACAATGAAACCATTGAGGCAATTGCCGGTCTGGGTTATGAAAGCTGCTGCTGGGGCGCCCAACTGGTAGGCCGCAGCTTTATCAATAATGATGAAGACGACCGTAATACGGCAGTTTTTTTCCAGGTGGAACTGAAAGGTCTCGGAACACTTGGCACCAGGGTCGATGCTGTTCTGGAACGTGGTATCCTTGGCTACAGCTCCCAGGGAAACCTGGATTAACCCGTCTTTGCGAGGAACGCAGTGACGCGGCAATCCCGTTATGAGGACTCCTTAAGTCCACTGCCAGATTCATGAGATTGCCGCGCTACGCTCGCAATGACAACATACAAAGCTTCCCGGAGTTTGTCTTTAGTTTTACACGTTGTTCTTCAGGTTTTTTATTATGATGAAATTTCTCTCCTCCCTGTTTGGCGCTGTCATCCTGGTTGCAGCCCAGGCCGTTTTTACAGAAGCACATGCAGAGCAAACGCCCGACATGGCAGCATCCGCCGTCCAGGAGTCCGGCCTGCAGCAACGTTACACCCTGAACCGCATCGCGGCGGTTGTGAATGGTGACGTTATTCTTGTCACCGAGCTGAATGCTGCCGTAAAAAAAGTGGTGCAACAGCTTAATACCAAGGGGACGCCGCTGCCTGAAAGGACCGCCCTGGTCAACCAGGTGCTGGAGCGATTGATTGTTGATGTCCTGCAAATGCAAATCGCAGAGCGCAACGGCTTGACCATTAGTGACAACACACTCAACGAAGAGATACAGAACCTGGCCAGGGAAAATGGCGTCGATCTGTCAACATTTCGCGAGGTACTGGAAAGTAAAGGGTATAGCTACGCCACTTTCAGGGAAAACATACGCAGGAAGCTTGTCCTCCAGGAAGTACGCCGCCAGATGGTGGCCAACCGTATCAAGGTCAACGACCAGGAAATCGACAACCTGCTGGCAAGCCTGGAAGCCAGTGGACTGGGTGACGTTAAATATCACTTTGCAAATATCATGGTCGCGATACCCGAGGCTCCCGGCCCGGAAGAAATTGAAGCAGCCAGGCTGCGTGCCGACAATATCCTGATGAGACTGCGCGAAGGCAGTGATTTTGAACAGACTGCTATCGCAGAATCCGATGGGCAAAATGCACTCGAAGGCGGGGATCTTGGCTGGCGCAGCATTGGACAAATACCGTCGCTGTTCACTGAAACAGCCAGGCACATCCAGGTTGGCGAAGTATCCGGGCTGATACAGAGCTCCGGTGGTTTTCACATCATCAAGTTGCTTGAGAAAACCGGCGGGGAACGTCACATGGTCAACCAGACCAAGGTGCGTCATATCCTGGTAAAAACTGATACAGTGAATTCGGACGACGATGTGAGAATACGTATGGAACAACTTGAAATACGTCTCAAGGGTGGTGAAGATTTTGCATCCCTCGCGCGTTCGAATTCACAAGATACCCTGTCAGCCGCGAAGGGTGGCGAACTTGGCTGGGTAAGCCAGGGGGATACCGTGCCCCGGTTTGAGGCCGCCATGAACAAGCTTGCCATCAATGAAATCAGCAATCCGGTCCAGACACGATTCGGCTGGCACCTGATCCAGGTACAGGAACGCCGACAGTATGACAGTACCGATGATTTCGAGCGCGCCAAGGCAAAACGACTGATACAGACACGCAAGTATGATGAGGAACTGTTCCTCTGGCTGCGACGTCTCCGTGATGAATCCTACGTCGAATACCGGCTCGACGAAACCTGACCATTTCTTTGCCTAATCTGTGGCACGACGCCGCACCAGACTACATTGCCTGACTCTATTGCGCGTATTGCACTTACCCCCGGCGAACCTGCCGGTATCGGGCCGGACCTGTGCCTGTCGCTTGCACAACAAACCCTGAACAGCGAGCTGGTTACAATC
>DAOVYA010000191.1 GCA_030635865.1 Gammaproteobacteria bacterium
CAACAAGATAGAAAACTACCGATAACTCACAAAATATACAGAGGCTTTAAAGAATAATTCTTTCTTTGCGCCTTTGCGTCTTTGCGTCTTTGCGCCTTTGCGTCTTTGCGCCTTTGCGCCTTTGCGCCTTTGCGCCTTTGCGCCTTTGCGCGAGAAATTTTAGTGTTTTTGAATGGACACTAGTAATTTTCCTCCTGCGCAAGACAGGCCTTTACAGACCTGCGTATCCTCTCAACCGGCACTGCCTCGCCACGATTTATACCCTCACACCGTCGGGTCTCGGTCTGCCAGGATTTTGAGCTGCACGCCAACTCAGGCCAGAACGGGTAAGTCCTGCACTGCAGGGGGCGCACGGAATACACCTTGCAACGACTGTTTGAGTCGAGGAACACGCAACGACCATCGACTGTAGAAGCCGCTACCAGGTCGCCATTATCCAGCCGCACAAGGTAACGGCGCTTGAACCAGGCTTTGGACAATTTCAGGTACGTGCGAATCCTGTCCGCTTCCTTGCCGGTCAGGTAAACGTAGTAGTCATTTCCCGTGATACAGCAGTCACCGCATGCGGTGCACGAAAAACATAATAACTGATGTTCGTATAATGGCTTCATTCCCGCCGGTCCACTTGCCAATGGAATTAACGTGGCAACATATTGCATGTGTCCATCACATGACAGAAACTTGCCTGTAGACACACAATGCCCTGGAGAAACCCATTGTCCCACACCACCCGATTGATTTACGAGGGCCGGGTTGTCAAACTCGGAATAGAGTCACTCACATTACCGAATGGCGTAGCACTGGAACTGGAGGTTGTACGTCATCCCGGTGGCGCAGCAATCGTTGCCCTGGATGAACACGACCGGGTATGCATGCTGCGTCAATACCGGCACGCCGGAGGCGGGTGGTTATGGGAATTACCCGCCGGCAAGCTGGAGCCGGGTGAAACAGCCGGAACCACGGCATCACGTGAACTTGCCGAGGAAGCCGGGCTGTATGCCGGCAACTGGGAAGAACTGGGGAAAATACTGGCCACCCCCGGTTTCTGTGACGAAGTTATCCACCTGTTCCTGGCCCGCAATCTGAAAGACACTGACACACAGCAGCACCCGCACGAACTCATCGAAATTCACTGGATGCCTTTCAATGATGCGCTTGATAAGGTTTATGACGGCACTTTCTGTGATGCAAAGACCATGCTGGGGCTGGTACTGGCCGAGAAGCATATCTGCAGGCGGACCCCGGTATAAACAATGGATGCAGGCGCTGATTAATCAAAGGACCCCGTCATTGCGAGCGAAGCGAAGCAATCCCATAAATCCGGCAGCGGAGTCATTGTGAAAGAGATTGCCGCGTCGCTGCGCTCCTCGCAATGACGGGTTAATCAGGAATACCCGCGGGAGCCGGCATATTTAATATGCTATTGTCTGCACATAACAGCTCAGTCCAGGGGACGAGCCAGGTAAACTTTCAGATGAACTATTGCAGCAACTGTGGAAAGCGGGTCACGGAAAGAATCCCGGAAGGTGACGATCGGCCCCGCCACGTATGCGAGGCCTGTGCGACTGTACATTACCAGAATCCGAAGATCGTCGCCGGCTGCATACCGGTATGGAAAGACCGCCTGTTGCTTTGCCGGCGCGCAATCGAACCACGCCATGGATTATGGACCTTGCCCGCAGGTTTCATGGAAAATGGAGAATCAACGGAACAGGCCGCTACCCGCGAAACCCGGGAAGAAGCCTGCGCAACGGTTGAAAATATCGAACTTTACGGCGTCTTCAGTATTCCGCATATCAACCAGGTCTATATGATGTTCCGGGCAGATATGAGTACCGGAGAGTACCAACCGGGTCCTGAAAGCCTGGATGTGCAATTGTTCGAGGAACACCAGATCCTCTGGGATGAGCTTGCCTTCCCCGTGGTCAGATTAACGCTTGAGCACTATTTCAGAGACAAAAAATCGGACCATTTCCCGGTCCATGTAGGAAATATTCATCAGCATCCTGCAAGACAGGGATAATATACACACACTCGAGGGGACATCATGTATATCAAATCTTCTATCCTGCTCCTGGGCCTGCTCATGGGTCTGGCTCTCTCAAGCTTCACTGTGACTGCCATGGAAATAGAGGGTGTCGAGATCCCGGACACGCTGACGCTACCAAACACCGACACGACCCTGATACTGAACGGGGCCGGTGTCAGGGAAAAGTTTTTCCTGGATATCTATATAGGCGCACTCTACCTGGAGTCACGATCATCCGATGTAAAGGCTATCCTGAATGATACGGGCGCTGCCAGTGTCATGATGCACTTTCTCTATAGCGAAGTCAGCAAGGACAAGATCACCGATGGCTGGGCCGATGGCCTCAAAAAGAATACCTCGCAAACAAAAATGAAAACGCTGGAAGAAAATCTCACAGCGTTCAATAAACTTTTCCGGACAGTACGCAAAGGCGATGTTATCCGCATTGATTATCTCCCTGATAGCGGCACCCAGGTAAGGATCAACGGTGAGTGGCGCGGCACGATAGAGGGCAATGACTTCTTTCGCTCGCTCCTGTCCATATGGATTGGAGAAAAGCCGGTCACCAGGTCACTGCGAAAAAGCATGCTGGGCGAATAATAAATCGATTCCATGCGTGGCGTCTTCCTTGACCTTGAAACCGTTGACCACGATGACCTGGACCTTCAATTACTGGAATCAGCCCTGCCCGAATGGTCCCTGCTGAAAAACACCAGGGACGTCATCCAGGCAATACACGGCGCAGACATTGTGGTCACCAACAAGGTCTGCCTGGACCGTGACATACTGCTTGCAGCCGAGCAGTTGAAACTGGTCTGTATCGCGGCAACGGGGGCCAATAATGTTGACCTGATTGCTGCCCGCGAAAGGAATATCACGGTGTGCAACGTGCGCGCCTATGCGACTGCTTCTGTCGTTGAACATGTATTTACCCTGATACTCAACCTGGTACGCAACCTCCAGAAATACCGTGATGCCGTCAACCACGGAGCATGGCAAAACGCGGACGGTTTTTGCCTGCTGGACTTCCCGGTACGCGAGTTGAGTGGGCAAACACTGGGCATCATTGGCTACGGCGAACTTGGCAAGGCAGTAGCGACAATAGCCAGGGCATTCGGAATGCGTATACTGATTGCACAACGTACCGGCACACCGCCCGACCCGGACCGCGTCCCGCTTGACAAGCTGTTATCAGAATCCGGCATCATCAGTGTGCACTGCCCGCTAACAGACTCGACCCGCAACCTGATTGGCCATCGGGAACTGGCGCTCATGCGCAAGGATGCAATCCTGATAAACACGGCACGTGGCGGGATTGTTGACGAAACGGCATTGTCAGATGCACTGCTCGACGGACGGATTGCCGGCGCCGGAATTGACGTCCTTGGCGAAGAACCACCACGCAACGGCAGCCCGCTACTGGACCCGTCATTACCGAACCTGATCGTGACCCCGCATATCGCCTGGGCCGGAATCAATGCACGCCAGACACTGGTCAATGAAATTGCAGTTAACATAAAGGCCTTCCTGGATGGCTCACCCAGGAATGTTGTCCAGGCCCGACGCCTGCCGGGACCCAGGTAAAACAGATGCCACCCCCGACAACCGATATCAGCGCCAATCTGGACGCGGTCAGGAAACGGATACAGCATGCTGCCGTAGCGTCAGGAAGAAACCCGGACACCATCCGGCTGATTGCGGTCTCCAAGTACATGCCACAGGATTACATCCGACAGGCGATGCTGGCCGGACAACATTGCTTCGGCGAGAACACGGTACAGGATGCACGATCAAAACAGGCATTGATCGATGACCCGGCCACCGAATGGCACTTTATCGGGCACCTGCAGAGCAACAAGGCAAAATATATTCCAGGGAATTTCGACTGGCTGCACACACTGGACAGCTTCAAGCTTGCAAAAAAACTCTCGGATGCCGCTGCAAGTTCCACGACTTTACTCCGCGTGCTGCTGCAGGTAAACATTGCCAGCGATCCTGACAAATTTGGCCTGCCGGTCGCCACCCTCTTCCGGTTTATTGACGATTTGCTACGCGCCGAACTCAGCGGTATTCAAATACAAGGCCTGATGATGATCGGCCACCGCGATGCAACTACCGCAGAACGTCGCAGGGATTTTTCCGCGCTGTATGAACTGGGTCATAACTGCGCCGAGCGTTTCGGCGCAGGACTGTTCACCGAGTATTCAATGGGCATGAGTGGCGACTTTGAAGACGCGATTGCAGAGGGCGCCACCATGATACGCGTGGGCACCGCGATATTCGGGCC
>DAOVYA010000096.1 GCA_030635865.1 Gammaproteobacteria bacterium
ATGTCCACCGGGATGCCGCGGCCATCGTCACTGACCGTCACCGAGTTATCACTGTGCAGCACCACCGATATTTCATGGCAGTGGCCTGCCAGCGCCTCATCGATCGAGTTATCGACCACCTCGACTACCATGTGGTGCAGGCCGGTGCCGTCATCGGTGTCCCCGATATACATACCCGGGCGTTTGCGTACCGCGTCCAGGCCTTTCAGAACCTTGATATTCGATGAATCGTAGGTGTTTTTCTCTACCATTTTAGCGCCCTGTAGTTAACCGGATCATTATACCTTATCGCGTCTCCCGAATGTTGCCATGTTCCACGTGAAACCTTCTCGCATCCCGCCAGTCCGCTGCATCAATAGCCGAGTCGTCAATGGCGGTCACAAACACCTGGGTATCCAGTTCACGCAGTGCGCCGAGGATGCGAGCACGGTGCCCCGCATCCAGCTCGCTGGATAAGTCATCCAGCAAAAAAGCGCCCATCGGGACCTCGCTGGCACGCTGCAGTTTTACCTGGGCCAGCAGGAAACCCACGGTCACAGCCTTCTGCTGCCCGCGTGAACAATGAGCGGAAATACTGTGCTCATCGAACAACAGGCTGAAATCAGCACGATGCGGACCAAACCGTGTATGCCCCCGTGCGCGGTCTTTCTCCAGGGCCTGCACAAGCACTTCAGGCAGGGCGGTATTGGCTGGCCAACCCGGCTGGTATTTGACAGAAATTTCTGCCCCGGGCAACAGGCACTCGATTTCCTCCACCAGGTAGGGCCTCAGGGCCTCAAAATAGGTACTGCGAAACCGGTGCATCTCCGCCGCTGTCTCAAGCAGTTCCGCATCCCAGGCACGGATCTCCGCAGGTGCTTGCTGTGCACGCAGCGCTGCATTACGTTGGCGCAGGGCACGGCTATAGCGTTGCCAGACCTCCCGGTAGGCCTGTTCCACGTGGAACAGCGCCCAATCCAGCGCCTGGCGCCGGTAGCGTGGACCACCATTCAAAATCGTCGGGGTATCTGCACTAAAGACTTGCACCGGGAAGCGTCCCGCCAGATCCGACAAACGTTTTACGGGTTGTCCATCCAGATGGACCTGGAGGCCGTCAGCCCGTCGCTCGATTCCAATCGGCATGCCCCCCCGACCCTCCCACTGGCCAACCCGCCCAACCAGTCGGTAGGCCGATTGTCCGTAACGGATCAATTGCCCGGACGTCGAGGCTCTGAAGGAGCGTACCCGTCCCAGACAATAAATCGCTTCCAGCAGGCTGGTTTTACCGGCGGCATTTTTACCTGTAACCAGGTTCAGGCCGGGTGAGAAGGTAAGCGGGCTATTTTGGATATTACGAAAATTGTGTATTTCAAATGACAGCAGCGCCATGGAACTGTAGGACTAAAGTGAAACCGCTGCTGACTGATGTGGGTATATGGCGATGTGCGGGCTACAGACGCATGGGCATGACCACATAGCGGCAATCCTGACCGCCCGGCTTGTTGATCAGGGCGCTGCTGTTCGCGTCACTCATCTGGAGTTCCACATCTTCAGTCTCGATCACATTGAGCACGTCGAGCAGGTAGGTCACATTAAAACCCAGGACGATGGATTCACCCTCATAACGGGCCTCTATTTCTTCTACGGCTTCCTCTTGTTCTGGATTATGTGCTTGAATTTTAATGTTATTTTCTGATACATCCAGACGAATCCCGCGGTATTTTTCATTCGATAAAATCGACGTACGGGTGAGTGCCTGACGTAACTGATCGCGATTAATCAACAGGTGCTTGTCGGTGGTCTTCGGAATAACGCGCGTGTAATCCGGGAACCGTCCATCAATCAGCTTGGAAGTAAAGCGCAAGTCATCGGTCGTTATCCGGATGTGATTGCCGCCGATTTCAATCTGTACCATGCTGTCGTTCTCATCCAGTAAGCGATGCAATTCCTGCACACCCTTGCGCGGGACGATCACCTGCTGACCGGCGCCATCCCCCACATCCATCGCCAGTTCGCACAGCGCCAGGCGATGACCGTCGGTCGCTACCGCGCGTAATACGTTATCGGCAGTTTCCAGCATCAAGCCATTCAGGTAATAACGTACATCCTGTTGCGCCATGGCAAAAGCGGTGCGTTCGATGATTGTGTGCAGATCTTTTTGTGGAATTGAAAATTTGCGCGCGCTTTTAATCTTGTCAACAACAGGAAACTCATCGGCCGGTAATGTTGCCAGGGTAAAACGGCTTTTGCCGGAACGAATCAGGCAACGATCTTTTTTAATCGAAATATCAATTTGTGCTTCTTCGGGCAAGGTACGACAGATATCCAGTAGTTTGCGCGCCGGCAGCGTGATATCACCTGTCTCCGCAACCGTTACACCAACCTGTGCCTGTAATTCCACCTCCAGGTCCGTTGCAGTTAACTTGATATTTTTTTTGGTTGTAGTTACCAGAACATTACCAAGCACCGGTAGTGTTTGACGTCGTTCAACAACACCAATGACTTGCTGAAGGGGCTTTAAAAAAGCTTCTCTTTGAATACTGAATTTCATGGTTTAAATAATATATTCAAGTTAAATATCTTTATTGTTGTATTTATTAGGCCGGCTGTATTCTGTGGATAAGCCCATAAACACACGTTTATTCAAACAACTACAGTACCAGTCTTTTTATGTTTAATTGCTTGGAGACTTGTGCGATAGCTGTGGATAAAAAAGGATAACTTTGTGCTTGTAAAACTGCCCACAGCTTTTCCACTTTATGTCGTCAAGGTTCTTAACAGGTTGTTGTAATCCTGGTTCATTCGGGCATCGCTTTCACGTAATTCAGCAATCTTGCGGCACGCATGCAAAACGGTGGTGTGATCACGACCGCCAAAGGCATCACCGATCTCCGGCAAACTATGGGTGGTTAATTCCTTGGCAAGCGTCATTGCAACCTGCCGCGGGCGGGCAATGGTGCGTGTGCGACGTGCAGACAGCAGCTCGCCAATACGAATTTTGTAGTATTCAACCACAACCTTTTGGATGTTGCTGATAGTGACCAGCTTGTCCTGTAATGCAAGCAGGTCACGCAGGGCCTCCCTGGCAAGATCCAGGGTAATTGGCTGGCCGGTGAAACGGGCACTGGCAGCAACACGCCGCAGGGCCCCTTCCAGTTCGCGGATATTGGACTGAAACCGCTTGGCAATAAAAAAGGCCACGTCGGTGGGCAATTCAACTGCACTCTGGTTGGCCTTGCTCATCAGGATGGCCACCCTGGTTTCCAGTTCGGCCGGTTCAATGGCGGCCGTCAGCCCCCACCCAAAGCGGGATTTAAGGCGCTCCTCCAGACCCTTCACCTCCTTGGGGTAGCGGTCACAGGTCAAGATTACCTGTTGCTGACTCTCAAGTAAGGCATTGAAAGTATGGAAAAATTCTTCCTGGGAGCGCTCCTTCCCGGCAAAAAACTGGATATCATCAATAAGCAGGGCATCCACCGTCCGGTAGAAGCGCTTGAAGTCATTGATTGTGTTGTGCTGCAGGGCCTGCACCATGTCTGCCACGAAGCGCTCGGAATGCAGGTAAACCACGCGGGCATTCGGTTTGTTGCGGACAATCAGGTTGCCCACGGCATGCATCAGGTGGGTTTTTCCCAGCCCGACGCCCCCGTAGATGAATAGCGGATTGTAGGCGCCACCGGGGTTTTCACCGACCTGCACGGAAGCGGCGCGTGCCAATTGGTTGGATTTGCCAGCTATGAAGGAATCGAAGGTGAAATCCGGGTTCAGGTTGCTTTTGTGATGCACCGGGGGCCTGTTCGTGGCGAGTTCCGGGGCTGGTGGTACCGGGTCAGGTATTTTGTGCGTACTGCCGATGTCGAGTTTTACACGGGTGTTGGCATCGGGTCCAAGCTCGTGCAGGGTCTGGGAAATGGTCTCGAAATGATGTTTGCGTACCCAGTCGAGCACGAACTGGTTGGGGGCCAACAGACGCAGATCCTCACCGGACTCTACTGCGTGAAGTGGGCGTATCCAGGTGTTGAATTGTTGCTCCGGCAGCTCGTTTTCCAAACGAACCAGGCACTTTTGCCAGAGCGTCACATCCACCAGTCAATCCCCCCATTCTTGTTGTTTGACCACCGCAGTCGAGGAGTGGAGTCTATACCTGTCGAATAAAGTTATCCACATCCTCATCCAAGTCATTGAGTCTATATACAGGTTGACAGTACAGCATTGAAAACAGTACTCTTTGCGCCCTTTTCTGCCCGGGCAGAAAGCATTTTGACTGAGTAAACCACTGGAAGTAGCGTGTCATGAAAAGAACTTATCAACCCAGCAACCTGAAGCGTAAGCGCACCCACGGCTTTCGTGCCCGTATGAGCACCAAGAACGGTCGTCGCGTCATCAATGCACGTCGTGCCAAGGGCCGGGCCAGTCTGTCCGTCTGATTTCCCTTGTGTGCAGGCGTAACGCGTTTCCCACGGCGGGTACGCCTGACAGAACCGGTTGATTATGAGCGGGTCTTCAAGCGTTGCCGCTATCGGCTGACCGATCGCTGGTTTACCTTGCTGGCGAATTCCAGCCCGCTTGACCGGCCCCGGCTTGGACTGGCGATTTCGAAAAAGGTGGCTCGCGACGCGGTGGCACGGAATCGCATCAAGCGCGTCATACGGGAAAGTTTCCGCCACTGGCAAACGCAACTGGATACGCTGGATATCGTGATACTGGGTCGTGCCGGTGTTGCTACTCAACCCAACAAGGCGCTCGATGCGGCCCTGGAAAAACTCTGGACACAGTTGATCGAAAAATGCGCTGGTTCATCCTCCAACTGATACGTGCCTATCGCTACCTGCTGAGTCCCTGGCTGGGCAGTCATTGTCGCTACCACCCCTCGTGTTCCTGTTACGCACAAACCGCTGTCGAGCGTTTTGGTGCATTGCGAGGTAGCGCCATGGCGGTGATGCGTTTGTTGCGCTGTCATCCCTGGAGTGCGGGCGGCATTGATGAAGTACCGGAAAAGGAGTCCGGCCTCCCGCATGGATAACCAACGTATGATCCTGTTTGTAGCGCTGTCCTTTGTGATCCTGCTGTTGTGGCAATCCTGGCAGGAGGATTACGCGCCGCAACCTGTTGAGTCGACCACCCCTGCAGAAACAGCCATACCGGCTATGCCTAAAAACGGTGATGCAGGTGATGACATACCCGGCACCCCTGATGATCTTGCTCAGGCGCGCGCGGTGCCGGAGACGGAACTGCTCAAGACCAGCGGCAACATCCCTCTCGAAACCGACCTGTTCAGGGTCTTGCTTGATACCACCGGTGGTGATTTGCGCCAGGTCGATCTGCTGGCATACCCGGCAACAACCGAACCGGATTCCCCGCCCTTTCGGCTGTTGAATGACAGCTTGCCGAACCTGTTTATTGTGCAGTCAGGCCTGCGCACCCGTTCCGGCACCGAACCCACGCACCATGTGGTGTATAGCGCGGAACAAGACCACTATCGCATGGCGGATTCCGCCGACGAGTTACAGGTGGAGCTAAGCTGGCGCAGTCCGGAAGGTGTCGAGGTGACCAAGCGCTATACCTTCCATCGGGGCAGCTACGCGGTCGACCTGGAACATGAGGTTCGCAATGGCAGTGGCAGCGACTGGCAGGGTCGGCAATACCGCCAGTTGCAGCGTACCCAGGTTGCGGAAACCGGCCAGAGCACGTTCATCTATACCTACATGGGCGGCGTGCTTTACAGCCCGGAAGAAAAATACGAAAAGATAAAGTTTGATGACATGCTGGATGCGAACCTCGACCGCTCTGTGACCGATGGCTGGGCGGCCATGATCCAGCATTATTTTGTTGGTGCACTGGTTCCCGAGCGCGGCGAGGAAAATCGCTACTACACCAAGACATTGAATAACGCACGTTATGTCATCGGGCTGATTTCACCCGGCCGCAACATTGCCGCGGGTGAGAGCGCGACATTCAGTACACGGCTTTTCATCGGACCGAAACTCCAGGATGAGATGAAACAGGTTGCTCCGGGGCTGGAGTTGACCGTGGACTACGGACTGCTGACCGTGCTGGCACAGCCGGTATTCTGGCTGCTGAAAACCTTACACGGTTTTCTGGGTAACTGGGGCTGGGCCATTATTTTTGTGACCATGCTTATCAAGCTGGCCTTCTATAAACTGTCCGAGACCAGTTACCGTTCCATGGCCAACATGCGCAAGGTGACCCCGCGTCTGAAGTCACTGAATGAGCGCTATGGCGATGACCGCCAGAATCTCAACAAGGCCAGGATGGAACTG
>DAOVYA010000242.1 GCA_030635865.1 Gammaproteobacteria bacterium
GAGTTCCAGTATTCAGTACGCTCCGTGTCGATCCTCAAGCGTTCCTCACCACCGGTCGCAATCGGGTTAACAAAACCGATGCGCTCGATATAACGTCCATCCCGGCTTCTCCGGCTGTCGGTCACCACAATGTGGTAAAAAGGACGCTTCTTTGCGCCACCACGTGACATTCTGATCGTCACCATAAAATTCGTATCCTCTGCTAAACGTGTAAACCTGCCAACCTTGCTAACTGCCAAGGTGCAAGAGCGTGAAAACCGCGTAATTCTACGCTATTTTATAAAAATGTGAAGTCCTGACTGACTGAAATACAAGCCGAAATACAGCGCGTTTACCCGTCAGCCATTTACCCCATCCTGCGTCGGAATACATTACAAGTTCACACCGTAGTGCCTCAAGACCGCTAGAATCACTATATCTTTCTGATTTATATCGTCTATTTTAAATAATCAAAAACACCCCGTCGGCCGCTACTGTCGATATTCCTTACCTTTAGTGCATTCTTTTCTCGCAGCGTTCCCCGCTACAAGTGCTAAGTACGTTGATTCCCTTGGAAATTTCATTATTGGCATGTTGATTGCAATAACTAGGGGTGACGAACCGGACTAACAACCAGAACAAGTGCGGGGGAGCTGTAACCCGGAATAACACAGAAAGAAGAGTTCATTGCACAAGACAAAAACGGGTTTGCGCTACGGTCTCATGACCAAAATATAATAAATGTACTGAAATCGACGAGCGCATTATTTAGCGGTGGCCCTGGCCACCGTTTTTCTTTGCGGCACAGGAAAATAACTTCAGAATGGCATCCCCGGCGGCATTCCACCGCCTTTCATCGCACGCATCATTTTACCCATACCACCCCTGGACATCTTCTTCATCATCTTTTGCATTTGCAGATGCTGCTTTAACAGACGATTGACATCCTGAACCTGGGTACCGGAACCGGCCGCGATACGACGACGACGTGAGCCCTTGATCACACCTGGAAAACTGCGCTCCTGCGGTGTCATTGAATTAATAATCGCAATCATACGATGCACCTGTTTATCGTCGGCCATGGCATTCTTCGGCAACTGCCCTGCCCCCGGCATTTTGTCCATCAGCCCGGCGATCCCGCCCATGCTCAGCATCTGGTTGAGCTGGTCCTGGAAATCACTCATATCAAAACCCTTGCCCCGGGATATCTTTTTGGCAAGCTTTTCGACTTTTCCCCTGTCAACCTTCTGCTCTGCTTCCTCAACCAGGCTGAGTACATCACCCATACCCATGATGCGTGATGTAATCCGGTCCGGATGGAACGGCTCCAGTGCATCGACCTTCTCGCCAACCCCGATAAATTTAATCGGCTTGCCGGTAATTTCCCGGATCGACAGTGCCGCACCACCGCGCGCATCACCGTCGGCCTTGGTTAAAATCACACCGGTAAGCGGTAATACATCGTTGAACGTACGTGCCGTGTTGGCGGCATCCTGGCCTGTCATGCTGTCAACAACAAACAATGTTTCCACCGGTTGCACCGCCGCATGCACACGCTTGATCTCGGCCATCATCTCATCATCAATATGCAAACGTCCGGCGCTATCTATAATCACGACATCGAGATGCTGTTTACGCGCATGGTCTACCGCGTTACTGGCGATCTCCACCGGGTCCTGGTCTGTACTGCTCGGGAAGAACACGGCATCGACTTCCCTGGCAAGCGTCTCCAGCTGTTCAATAGCCGCAGGCCGGTAAATATCGCAGCTGGCCAGTAATACGGTTTTCTTATGGCGTGTCTGCAACATGCGCGCGAGCTTCGCGCTACTGGTTGTTTTACCGGAGCCCTGCAGTCCAGCCAACAGGATGACAGCCGGCGGCTGAACATTCAGGTCAAGTGCATCATTCGACTCTCCCATGATCCGCTGCAGCTCATCATGCACAACCTTGATCAGTGCCTGCCCTGGCGACAGGTTCTTCAGTACCTCCTGCCCCAAAGCCCGCTCTCTTACCCGGTCGATGAAGCCCTTGACAACCGGCAGGGCCACATCGGCTTCCAGTAGTGCCATGCGTACATCGCGCAGGGCCTCACTGATATTGTCTTCGGTAAGACGCCCCTGACCACGCAGGTTCTTGATGGTTTTCGAAAGTCGCTCGCTGAGATTGTCAAACATGGTATTGGCCTGCATCAGTATTCCGGGGCGTATGATTATAACTGGAAAAAAACACACCCTGACAAATCCCCTGCCTGGCCACGGGGAAGGGGCCCGCACACTTCAATGCACCGGAAAGTTATGCGATGATCACTCCATGAACCCGATCCTGCCCGGCCTGCTCGCCATCGTGCTCTACCTGCTCGCCAGCGGCCTGCTGATCATGCGACTGGCCCAGGCCCCTGCGGGCGGTGCTTGCAAACGCATGCAGGTGTTCATCTCCGGGGGTGCCGCCATCCTGATACATGGCATGCTGCTCTACCCCTCGATACTGACTGCCAGTGGTCTCAACCTGGGGTTTTTCAACGCATCTTCACTGATTGCCCTGACTACCGCCCTGCTGTTGCTGCTGGCTGCATTCTTTGAGCCGGTGGAAAACCTGGGTATCCCGGTATTTCCGGTCGCGGCACTCACGATCGGGCTGTGGCTGGTTTACCCCGAGCAACACATCATCACGGGGGCAACAGCATCCTGGCAACTGGACACCCATATCCTGACGTCCCTGCTGGCCTATTGCATTCTCGGGCTGGCGGCACTGCAATCCATCCTGCTGGCCATCCAGGACCATCACCTGCGTCACCGTTCGCCGGGGGGGTTTATCCGGGCTCTCCCGCCTCTGCAGACCATGGAGAGCCTGTTATTCCAGATGATTGGCATCGGCTTTATCCTGCTCTCGCTGGCACTGGTAACCGGCATCCTGTTCCTGGAGGACATCTTCGCGCAACACCTGGTCCACAAGACCACACTGTCCATCGCTGCCTGGGTGGTATTTGCCCTGTTACTCTGGGGACGCTGGCGCTTTGGCTGGCGCTCCCGGGTCGCCATTCGCTGGACTCTCTGGGGATTTGTTTTCCTGATGCTTGCCTATTTCGGCAGCAAATTCGTACTCGAACTGGTACTGACTGGTGTCCACAAATAGACACTGATCATTTCTCGCGCAAAGCTTCCGCTCCTGCTCACGCCCCTTACCTACATCCTTGTAGGCAAAGACGCAAAGGCGCCAAGAAAAACTTATATTTACCACAGAGATCACAGAGCACTCAGAGGAAATCTATCAGGGAAGCCCTAATTAATTAACGAAACTCCGTCATTGCGAGCGCAGCGCGGCAATCTCATACTATGAAATCAATAGCATGGAGATTGCCACGTCACTTCGTTCCTCGCAATGACGAATAAATCAGAGCTTCCCCAGAACCAGTTCAAGTAC
>DAOVYA010000201.1 GCA_030635865.1 Gammaproteobacteria bacterium
CGCTGCACAGATACGCACACCTGTCCGGCATGATAGAAACCACCCTTGGCCAGTATCGGGAGTGCCGCATCCAGATCAGCATCGGCAGCAACAATAACCGGCGCGGCTCCACCATGCTCCAGTGCGCAACGTGCCCCCGCGGCCAGCTTCGAGCGCAGCATCCAGCCGACACGGGCGCTGCCTATAAAACTGAAGAAACCGACCCGGCCAGAAGTGACCAGCTGCGTAGCCACGTCCAGGTCGGTCACTACCAATGCCTGGCACCACTCATCCGGCAGACCGGCTTCGCGCAGCAATTCCACAAAGCGGAAACAGGACAGGGGGGTATCTTCCGCGGGCTTGATGATAACCGGACAGCCTGAGGCCACTGCCGGTCCTACCTGGTGCACAATCAGGTTCATGGGATGATTAAACGCGCTCACGGCAACCACGACGCCGATCGGCTCAAAACCGGTCGTCGCGCGTCGGCCAGCAGACGCCGCATTTATACCCATGGAAATCTCACGTCCGGTGTTACCGCGGACACATTCGATGCAGTTATGTACCCCGTCAATGGCACGATCAATCTCAACCTGTGAATCGAGCAGCGGCTTTCCCCCTTCCTGTGCCGCTGCCAGTGCCAGTTGATCGCGTTGCCCGGCCATCAGTTCCGCTGTCTTTTGCAGGATATCGATGCGTTGTACCGCTGACAGCCAGGTCCTGCGATTACGAAACAGGCTATAGGCCGTGGCCAGCGCCTGCTCAACGGCCTTTGAATCGGCCGTATCCACTGTTGCCAGAGGAGTATCATCATACGGGGCGTGAACTTCCAGCAGGCCGCCGGATGTCGCTGCGCCCGGGATCATTAAGCTGATATGCCTGGTCATCGGTATCCTGCCTAAATTGGGCAAACGATGTCGCCCATACGTTCAGTCAACAACATATTTTCCCGGTAGTCGATCGGCACCACGACCAGGCTCGGACCGTCCTCATCCAGTGCTGTACGCAATACCCCTGCAAGATCACGGCTGTTATTGACAGCGTGGCCATTCCAGCCAAAGGACTCCGCCAGCTTCATCCAGTCCGGGTTACCGAATGCAAGATCAGTGTGCCTCCCGAATTCGGTCTCCTGCTTCCAGGCGATCAGCCCGTAGGCATTGTCCTCCCACACCATGACCGCGATATTGGAGTTCAGCCGCCGGGCCGTTTCCATCTCCTGTACGTTCATCAGAAAGCCGGCATCGCCACAAATCGCAAGCACCTTCCTGTCCGGATATACAAGGTTCGCGGCGATAGCACCGGGCAGCGCAAACCCCATGGAACAGAATCCGTTCGGAATGAGACAGGTATTGGGTTCATGGCACTGATAATAACGCGCTATCCACATCTTGTGCGCGCCAACATCCGAGAGCAGGATATCATGCGGGCCCATTGCCTCACGCGTGTCCCAGAGCACTTTCTGCGGACGTATGCTGCCCTCGGTATCATCGCCCCGGTGTACTCCGAAATCCTCCTGCATGTCACGACGAATTGCCGATTGCAGCCTGGCGTCGAACTGGATGGTACCCGCCGCGAGTATGCGCGCATTCAGCATGGCCAGTGCGGCACCCAGATCACCGATCACCTCGGTCTCAGGGTGGTAATTTGCATCAATTTCGGCAGGAAGAAAGTCAATATGGACAATCTTCTTGTCCATATGCGGGTTCCATAACCGGGGATGATACTCGACCATGTCATACCCCAGGGTGATAACAAGGTCCGCAGCATCCAGCCCGCAGGAGACGACATCCCTGGCACCCAGGCCGATGGTATAGAGACAGTAATCCGCATCCATGTCTACACATCCCTTGGCCATGAAGGTGCTGAGTACACCAATACCGGTTTGCTCACACAGGCGGCGCAACTCCTTGCTGGCACGTTTTCGGATGCAACCGTTGCCGGCGATAATGATTGGCCGCCTGGCCTGCTGCAACAGGCTGAATACTTCATCGACTGCTGCAGGGGAAGGTACAGGCCGCATGAACCGGTGAGGAACCAGCGCTGTATGATCCGTGTCACGCTTGGCGATATCCTCAGGCAACTCAAGATGACAGGCCCCGGGTTTTTCTGTTCGTGCCAGGCGTACAGCCTTGCGCACCACTTCCGGTATGGTGTCTTCGTGCACGATGCGCATGGCCCATTTGGTCACGGGTTCAAACATCGCAACAGCATCCATGATCTGGTGGGATTCCTTGTGCAAACGGGTTTGCGAACCCTGCCCTGTCAGCACCAGCATCGGCGCCCGGTCCATATTGGCATCAGCAACGCCGGTAATCAGGTTGGTGGCCCCCGGCCCCAGTGTCCCCAGGCAACCGGCAGGGTTACCGGTCAAACGACCATAGATTTCCGCCATAAATGCAGCACCCTGCTCATGTCGCGTCAGGATAAAGCGGATCTTGTCCGACTGTTCCAGCGACATCATGAAGTCTGCGTTTTCTTCACCCGGCACACCGAAAATGTACTCGATCCCCTCAATCTCCAGGCACTGCACAAACAGATCGGATGCTTTCATGCGGACAACTCCTTACGGATTATTAGTGTTTCCTGTCCTGTACCTTCTAACCAGTATCCATCAAAAAAGAATAACTCTCGCAAAGACGCAAAGCTCGCAAAGGTATAAATTATTATTATAAATGCACTTTAATATTTCTTTCTTTGCGAGCTTTGCGTCTTTGTGTCTTTGCGAGAGAAATTACAGCGTTTATGAATGAACACTAACTATAGACGATCCTGGCACCCCTGCACGCAAACAGCATACACCTGTCTTGTTTTTGACAACCGTCTTGCACATGCGTTCCGGGATAGCGCCCGCTGATTTTACAACAGGCACAAAAAAACCGGGCAAGGCCCGGTTTTTTTACTCCCGCCTGGCGGGATCATGCAAATTCCTTATTCTTGCCCGGCATCAGCTTCAGGACGATCGACCAGTTCAACATAGGCCATGGGTGCCTTGTCACCGGTGCGATACCCCATTTTCAGGATACGCAGGTAACCACCTGGACGCTCCTTGTAACGCGGACCCAGTTCATTGAAAAGCTTGGTAACAATGCCGCGATCGCGCAAGCGGCTAAAGGCGATCCGGCGCCTGTGTACAGAGTCATTCTTGGCCATGGTAATAAATGGCTCGGCGATACGCCGCAACTCCTTGGCCTTGGGCAAGGTAGTCCTGATAACTTCATGGCGCAGCAGCGACACCGTCATGTTCTTGAACATGGCCTTGCGGTGTGAACTGTTGCGGTTTAATTGCCGCCCTGACTTACGATGACGCATTTTTATAGTCCCGTTACTTTATTAAGCACTAGCTGCTTCGTTTTCTTTGGCACCCAGACTGGCTGGCGGCCAGTTTTCCAGGCGCATGCCAAGTGACAATCCCTTGGTAGCCAGGACATCCTTGATCTCGGTCAATGACTTCTTGCCGAGGTTCGGGGTCTTCAGCAACTCAACCTCGGTGCGCTGTATCAGGTCACCGATGAAATAAATGCTTTCTGCCTTGAGGCAGTTTGCCGAACGCACCGTCAGCTCCAGGTCGTCTACCGGGCGCAGCAGGATCGGGTCAATATCGGCTTCCGGGGCAACGTCCGCTTCTTCGGGGCTCGCCTGCAGATTCACGAAAGCACCAAGCTGATCCTGCAGTATGGTTGCTGCATGGCGAATCGCCTCTTCAGGATCAATCGTGCCGTTCGTCTCGATATCGATAATCAGCTTGTCCAGATCAGTGCGCTGCTCGACACGAGCGCGATCAACATTGTACGAAATACGGCTGACGGGACTGAACGATGCATCAAGCTGCAGCCCACCGATTACACGGCCTTCACCTTCCTCGCTGGTACGCCGCGTTGCCGGCTGGTATCCCCGGCCCTTGGCAATCGTGAGGGTCATGTTCAATTCACCGGACTTGGTCAGATTGGCTATTACATGGTCCGGGTTGACGACTTCAACATCATGGTCAAGCTTGATATCACCGGCAGTAACCGGGCCCGGGCCTTTTTTGCTCAGTGTAAGGGTTGCTTCTTGACGGCTGTGCATCCGTAGTGAAACCTTTTTCAGGTTAAGCAGGATATCGATAACATCTTCCTGCACACCTTCAATAGTAGAGTACTCGTGCAGGACGCCTTCAATTTCCGCCCCAACAACAGCAGCACCCGGCATGGATGAAAGTAAAATACGGCGCAATGCATTA
>DAOVYA010000061.1 GCA_030635865.1 Gammaproteobacteria bacterium
TCTGGCGTACAGCGTTGAGGGTGTTACCCGGGTGATTTCAGAACTCACCATACGTTCTGAGCCCATGACACCCTGGGGACCGGTTGATAAATAATCCTGAATCATTCGTTTGAATTAACCATACGGGCATCCCTATATAAGGAAGTTGCATGCCTGCGCATGAATTGCAGTACCTGTTAAAAGGCTACACACTGCCAGTCCTGACGCATCTGTTTATTGACACCCCTTAACAGGGGGTCTAGATTTATACTACCAGTAGACTAAAACAATAACTGTCCTGCAGGTTGTGTGTATAGCCGGACAGTACAGCCGGCTTCCCTGATGATGCACCTTTCTCGCTCAAAACAATGTTGGCAGTCTGTCAGGTTGCTGTTCACCATTTGTGTGTCATGTGTCTTGCTGACCGGTGCCGGGACTGCCCCGCAGATGGATGAGCCTCGTGACACCCGTGAACGTTATATCGAACTTGATGGCGAGATACAGGCGATCAAGGAGGAAATTCTGGGAATCAATCGAGATATCCTGCTGCTTGAGGAGTTGTCGCTGTATCCCCATGGCCAGCAACTGGTCGTCCTGGTTTCGGTCGCGAATAATAGCCCTGTCAATCCGGAGACTATATTGCTGCAACTGGATGGACATACGGTCAGTCATCATAGCTATACCGGCAGTGAGGGTACCGCCTTGCAGGAGGGCGGGGTACACCGGATCTATACCGGCAGACTCAGTGACGGTGAACATATACTGAAAATATCCGTAACAGGAAAGCAGGTAAAAGGTCGGACCTTTAATCAACAGCGCAGTGTCACCATCACCAAGGTGCCCGGTCGCAAATACATGGAGTTGCACCTGGGCCCGGGGGAAAACACATCGGAACCCGGGCTGACCATTCGCGAGTGGTAAGGTTGATGCTAAATTCGGTTGGTTGAAAAAATGCGCGGTTCTACACTGTGGTTCTTGTTTGCGGCAGCCGGTATGGCGTTGCCGGCCGTTGCGGTGGGGCCTGACGCGGATCGTCTGCAGGAACTGCTCTATGGCGAAGCCCTGTTCCTCTCGCATCAACAGGACTACCTGTCTGCCATTACCCGACTGCAGATGGCCGAAGAGCAGGGACTGTTGCTGCCGTCATCCGACGATGCAAGGGTGTTACTGGCAAGAATGAAACTTGCCTACGGCTTGCATGTTGAGGCCGGGTTTGATTTCCATGCGCTGCTCGGCGAGGGCGTGCCAGATGACGTCAGAAACCACGCCTGGTACGAACTGGCCAGGACTTTTTTTCACAAGGGCTATAACGAAGCCGCCGCGGAAGCACTGACATATGTTCAGGGTGAGGTACCCGCAGACATAGTCGGTGACTACCAGTTGCTGCATGCGACGGTTTTGATGTCCCTGAATCAAAACCGTGAGGCCGCACGGGTGCTGGAGCACTGGCAGGGCGCGCCCGCGCTGGCAGCCTATGCCCATTACAATCGTGGTATCGCACTGGTGCGTGCAGGCGACCATCAGCAGGCTGTTCCGGCGCTTGAGCTGGCAGTGGACATGCCGGCTGAGGGAGAAGAACTGCTTGCGCTCAGGGACAAGGCCCACCTGTCACTGGGTTATGCCTTTGCCAGGCAGGAGGATTATGAACAGGCTCGGGAGCAACTGGAGGCGGTCCGTCCACAGGGCCCGTTTTCGAACCGGGCATTACTGGCGCTGGGCTGGATAGCACACAAGCAGGGGCGCAGTGAAGCCGCACTGGTTTCGTGGGTGGAACTTCGTGGCCGTTCACCCACCGATCCGGCGGTGCTGGAAACGTTCCTTGTTGTCCCTGCCGTACACCGTGAACTGGACGCGCTGCAAACGGCGACCCGGGATTACGAAGCCGCAATGACAGCCTATAGCAATGAGTTAAACCGCTTGCATGTTGCCAGGGAATCCGTGCAAAAAGACAATACTGTGTCATTGCTGCTGCAAAATGATACCGGATCCGGGCATGGTGCTGCAGGGCAGACCGGCCCCGGGGAAACACGGTATTTTGGACCGCTGCTCGCCAGCAGAAACTTCCAGGAGATGTTACAGGGTCACGGTGAACTGCAATCCATGCTGGATAAGGTTGACAAGGGCCTGCACGACATTGACTTGCTGGCGAAGGCCGTCGTCCCTGCGGGTGAAACGCCTGTCCGGTCCGGCGCCTCGTCGTCTCACACACCTGTAGTCCGGGAATCCACCGGCCCATCGGCCAGTAGCAGTCCAGCCCCCCCGCTGGTGCAGGAACGTGCCAGGCGGGCCGGTGATCCGGAGTGGCAACAGCAGTGGGAATACCGCCAGGGGGAATCAACGGAGTATCCGGCACCGGGGATACCGTCGCTGCCGGAAATCGAATTACCAGCCGATCGTGCACTCAAGCCCTTGCCGGAACCCGAATTTAAAGGCTTGCCGGAGTCCGACTTTTCCGGTTTGCCCCCGGACTCCGAATTCATCACGGAACTGGCGGGTGTCGAAGAGAACTGGCTGCCCGATTCCGAGATCCGGTGGTTGCCGGAAAGCGGCAAGTTTCGCATGCCCGGCGATGAGGAAGATTATGCCTACCCGGACAAGGTCCCGGGTCGACGCTCACGGCCCGGTGAGCGCCATGCGTCCCGCTTGAATCGGTTAATCCCGGCTCCACAGGAGGACGCAGGGTTTAATTCCGGTGCTGTACCGGTCGGGAAGGCGTTGCGTGAACTGGCGGAGGCACTCAACAGTGTCACTAACCGGATGGTACAACTGGGTGCGTCGCTCGACTCGACCGGGGAGAATGCCGGGCTGGAGGAACGTATTGCAGCACTGCGTGCGCGCATCCTGCAGCTGCGTGCACGCATCGCAAATGCCATTGCCCTCTATGAAAGTTATATGCAGGCACTGGCGCTGAATGAGCTGGATCGCCGCCAGCATCTACTGGAAGGCCTGCTTGAACAGGCAAGTCTGGAACTTGCAAAGACTTATGACCAGAGCAGTGATCGTTAAAGCCGGTTGCAGGCTGGCGGTACCACTATGCTGCCTGTTGATGGCAGCCTGTGCCGTTCAACCCGGCCTGGATGCTCCCGACAGTACAGCTGTGACTGCGGCACCGGATCAAGCGATATCCGGCCTGTCGCCAGGCATGAGCCGGGAAAAGGCCATCGCTGCCTATCGTGCCTACCTTGAGCGCTACCCGGAGGGCCCCGAGCACGACAGGATCACTCGCCGGCTTGCCGACCTGCTGGTCGAGCAGGCGGCAGACATGCAACTGGCGGCGGCCACGGCCAGGGATGATCCCGCGCAACTGGAAGCGGCAGCC
Source organism: Gammaproteobacteria bacterium (assembly GCA_030635865.1). Taxonomy (GTDB): domain Bacteria; phylum Pseudomonadota; class Gammaproteobacteria; order UBA9214; family UBA9214; genus UBA9214. The sequence continues at coordinate 3,299 of DAOVYA010000061.1, forward strand.
CTGCAGGCTTATGGTGAGGCAATCAGCCGTTATGAATACCTGCTGGACAAGTATCCGCAGGGACCGGACACGACCGACCTGCTGTATCAACTGTCGAGGGCCTATGAGGAGAGCGGCAAGACACAGCAGGCATTGACAGTCGTCGACCAGCTACTGGCACAGGAGACGGACACCAACACGCGGCTCTCTGCCGATACCCGGTTCCGGCAGGGAGAATTTCTGTTTAGCGAAGGGGCCTACCTGGAAGCAGGGCAGGCCTACCAGGCGATTGTTGACCTGGGAGAAGCTGTACCGGCCTATGAACAGGCGCTCTACAAGCTTGGCTGGAGTTTGTTCAAGCAGGAGCGTTACACAGACACCCTGGTGGTACTGTTTACCTTTCTTGACCTGAAGATACCGCCCGGTGATGGATTCGATGCGCTGCCGGCCACGTTGTCCCTGGCCGACCGGGAACAGGCAGCCGATGTGTTCCGTGTCATCAGCATGAGCTTCTCGCGGCTGGGTGGCGCAGCATCGGTGGATGCGTACTTCAGTCGTCATGGCAGTCGCAGCTACACTGACTCTGTCTATCTGGATCTTGCTGAACTGTATGTCGAGCAGGACCAGGTTAACGAGGCGGCCAGGACCTGGCTGGTACTGGCACGACGTGACCCTCTCGGGCCGGAGGCACCGCGTCTGACTGCACGGGCGATCCGCTTCTACCAGCAGGCCGGCTTTCGGCAGCGCGTGGTGGAAACGGAAACGGGTTTTGTGCAGAGCTATGGCTTGGGCAGTGATTTCTGGACGGTGCACTCACCACAAGACTTTCCGGATGTACTGCAAGTTTTACAGTCCAGCCTGCAGGCACTGGCCCATGCGGCTCATGAACAGGCGCGCGCGACACATCATGCCGCTGATTATCGTGCCGCGGAGCAATGGTACCGGGAATACCTGACAGCTTTCGGGGATAGTGCGGTGGCGGCAGATATGAATTTCCAGCTGGCCGAACTGTTGTATGAGAGCGGCCGGTACCGGCAGGCCATTGATGAATATGAGCGGGCGGCCTGGTCACGTGGTGATCATCCACGTGCGGCCGATGCGGCACTGGGTGCGAAGCGTGCCAGCGAGAAACTCCTGCAACATGCCACGGCTGCAGACAAGGCCGCCATCACAGAACGTGCAACGGCAGGCGCACTTCGCTTTGTGTTGGCCTACCCGGATCACCCGGCGGCCCCGGCCCTGCTGGCACAGACCGGCACTGTGTTGCTTGATCAGCATCAATATACCAGCACCCTCCGTATCAGCGAGCCTGTGCTGGCGGCGGCAGCGGCGCCGTCGGTACTCAGGCAGGCGGCCTGGTCGATGCAAGCACAGGCGTACTATGGAATGGAGGACTACCCGTTGGCCGCCACCGCCTACCGCGAGGCCCTGCAGCTTGCCGGCCAGGATGATTCGCGAAGGTCTGCACTGCAGGCGGGGCTGGCGACAGCCACCTACAAGCAGGCACAGCAGACGTCAACGCAGGGTGACAAGCGTGCCGCAGTGGCGTTGTATCAGCAGGCGGCGCAGCTTGCGCCCAGTGCGTCCCTTCGTTCGAAGGCACAATACGATGCCGCCACGATCCTGCTGGCACAGGCGTCATGGCAGGAGGCAATCCGGATACTTGAACAGTTTCGTCGCGACTATCCGGGCGATCCGTTGCAGGCCGAGGTCACCCGTAAGCTGGCCTATGCCCATGACCGTAGCGGCCACAGCAGCCAGGCTGCGGCGGAGTACCTGCGCCTGGGACAGGATCGGCAGCAAGCAGAGGCGTTGCAGCGTGAAGCGCTGCTGCGCGCCGCCGACATTTATGCACACGCCGGCACAGCCCGGCAAGCCATCAGCACCCGTGAGTTGTACCTGGAACGGTTTCCGGAACCCGCCACGGCTGCCGTTGAGGTGATGCAACAGCTGGCCGGGCTGGAATCCGCTAATGGCAATAGCCGGCGTCGGCAGCACTGGCTTGAGGAAATCATCAGTCTTGACCGGGCGGCTGGCACGGTCCGGACGCGCACACCTGCCGCAGAGGCTGCGCTGGAACTGGCTGAAAACCGGCTCATTGCCTTTCGCCAGGTGCAGCTGGTCAATCCCGTGCAGGACAGCCTCACGCGCAAGTTGCAGACAATGAAACAGGCGCTGCAGGCATATGAGGCGGCCATCGGCTATGGTGTCAATCCGGTCACCACGGCGGCCACTTATCAAATTGCAAGCATGTACGATGAACTCGGCCATGCCCTACTGACATCCGAGCGCCCGGTCAGCCTGACCGCTGAGGAACTGGCAGAATATGATTTACTCCTGGCTGAACAGGCCGCACCTTTTGAACAACAGGCCATTGATATCTACACGACCAATACACAGCGTTCCGGCAGCGACCAGCAAGACCCCTGGGTCGAGAAGAGTGCGCAACGTCTTGGTGAACTGCGGGGTGGCCAATAGCGGCCGCACGGGGCATCAGAACATGCATCCAATACAGTGTCTTCGTTTGCTTCTCGTTATCATCACCGTGTGGGTGTTGCCCGCCAGTGGACAGGAACAACTGGAACAGGAAACCATCTCTATCAAGGGCAACCAGGGGTTGCCAAAAACACTGTATATCGCGCCCTGGAAACGGGTCGGTGCGCCGCTTGAGAGTGGCGCACTGGAAGGTGATGTCGATGAAGAAACAAAGCCGGTTGAGCGTGATATTTTCCAGCGTGAACTGGAGTTGCAACGACAGGGCTACAGTATCGACTAGCCTGAATCACGGCTGCAGGCCGCTCCAGGTGTGTCTGCTTGTGTGGGAGTGCTTTGCAAGCGCGATAGTGGACACATCCACAAACAACGGAAAAATCCTTCATAAAATCGCCGGTTAGCTGGTAATTACGGTTGCATCGGGTATATCGTTAAGAGCCGGGGCGCACCCTTTGATGGTTCGTAGATTGTAAAGGAGTTCGACATGGAAACGCTGTATACGGTAATCAGGTTCTTCCAGTCAGGTGGGCCGTTTATGTACCCGATTCTGCTGGTGCTTGCCATCGGTGCCGCCATCGCCATTGAGCGTTATATTTATCTTACGTTTGTGCGAACCAGGAACAAGGGCGTCTGGAAGCGTGTCCTGCCCTTGCTGGAGAGCGGCAAGTATGATGCGGCGCGTAAAGTCATCCTGCATTCGAGTGCAACGGTGAGCAGGATTCTGGGTTACGGTCTGAATTGTGCAGAACATCTGGGCAGTGGTGACGAGATACAGATGGCCATGGAAGAGGGCCTGCTGGAAGTTGTCCCGCGGCTGGAGAAGCGCACGCATTACCTGGCAACCCTGGCAAATATTGCCACCCTGCTGGGCCTGTTGGGAACCATCATCGGTCTGACAGAGGCATTCTCCACCGTTGCTGCAGCCGACCCGGCTGACAAGGCCAACCTGCTCTCGGCAAGCATCTCCATCGCAATGAATACCACGGCCTTTGGTCTGATGGTCGCTATTCCGCTGCTCTTGATACATGCCATCATGCAGACGAAGACGTCGGAACTGGTCGATACCCTGGAGATGGCAACGGTCAGGTTATCTAACCTGATCACCGGCGCACTATCTACGGACAATGACTCATCCTGAAACCTCGCTGGCAACGCAGGGCAAGGCGGGACGTGCACACAGTCGATGTGACCGCCTTCCTCAGCCTGATGGTGATACTGGTGCCGTTCCTGCTGGTGACTGCTGTTTTTTCCCGGACAACGATTCTTGAGGTATCACCGGTGGCCGGTGACGGTGACCGGGCGCTCGCGCCTGACCCGCTGCAACTGCAGGTGATTGTGCGCCAGGCCGTGATCGAGGTGAGTTACCTTGGGCAAGCACAGACAACGCAGATCGACAGGTCAGCCGGAGACGAGGCGCTGGCATCGCTGGCATCGCTGGCTGATGAACTGAAAACACGTCACCCGCAAAGCCTTGAGGCTATCGTGTTGCTGGAACCACAGATTTCCTATGATGCGCTGGTACAGGTGCTGGATGTGCTGCGGGTCAAACTGCAGCGCAACGGGGATGACGTTGAACAGATGGAGCTGTTCCCGCTGATTGCGCTCGGTCCCGTGCCGGCGACAGGACAACCGGGACGTGGTGCGCAATGACCAGGATTCCCCGAGGTGCGACACAGTTGAAGTGGCGCCGCCAGCGACAGGAGAAGGCGCGGCGCTGGCCGACACTGAACCTGGTGGCGTTAATGGATGTCTTTACCATCCTGGTGTTTTTTTTCCTGGCGCATTCCGCAGACGGTGCACCGGAAGATAACAACACACTTGTCAGGCTTCCCGAATCAGTTGCGGACCAGCAACCCAGGGAAACGCCGGTTGTCATGATTACCCGGGATAACATCCTGCTGCAGGGTGAGCCGGTTGTTGCCATCGACACGGACATGGATGCGACCCGTGGTGAGATCAA
>DAOVYA010000151.1 GCA_030635865.1 Gammaproteobacteria bacterium
ATCCCGGGCTCCAGTTCAGCGGCTGCCTGCTCAAAGGCCGGAGCCATCATTTTGCATGGACCGCACCATGGCGCCCAGAAATCCACAACAACCGGGATATCATTCCTGCCGATGTGTTTGGAAAAATTATCAGCCCGTAATTCCAGCGGGCGGGCCGTAAACAAATCACCGCCACACTTCCCGCAGCATGGCGCATCATTTATACGCAGCGCCGGGATCCGGTTAACGGCTGCACAGTGGGGACAGACTATATGTAGGGAATCACTCAAACCTTTTTCACCCGCAAGTTGGTTAGTCACGCGCAATCAACCAGGCCATAACCCGGCATTCGACTGCACACATGGTTTGGATGTGGTGACGATCTGGGAAATTTCAAGGGGCCATGCGATCAGTGTGCCCTTGTTTTTGACGTATCACACCGGCTGCAACGATATACCGTTACCAGGCGGCCCTGCCTGGAGTCAAACTGCTTGTCTTGAGAAATTACCCACTTGTGGAAGCCGCGCTTGCAGAGGGTCTTACCGCGTGCCTTCCCGGATGCCCCCTGCTTCCTGAACTGGATAATGTCGGCCATTGTATACCATTGACAGTCTTTCCCGCGCAGGCAGCCTGCCTGTAAACAGGAAGTATTAATTCAACCGGACCCTTTTAAACCTTGTTCTTAACCGCTCCATGAGGGAAGGGATTTTTAGTACGCGCGCGGGCTCACCGTCACTAACGTCTTCATTGTTACTGGCAGTCAACAGCTTTGCCTTGCTCCAGTTGATGATCTGCTGCGTTGATGCCATGACAGGTTTTAACGGGTCGGCACCCAGAGTCCCGACCAGGCCCTTGAGGTACTCCTCGCTCCTGACCTGTTCCAGCTTTTCGCTGGCTGCGACAAAGCGATCACTTATTCGCAGGCGGCTGGCCTCGTCCGCATAATCTTCATCATCGAGAAACAGCATCAGGCTATTCACGTGCCGGGTCCACAGCGCGATGTCGCGCGCCTGCTTGATTTGCAGGCGCTCATGATACCAGCCGGATTCCAGCAGGTACTCACGCGTAAACATGGCACGGAAATCAGGATGGTGTGCGTCCATTCCCTCGTATTCACCATTTGCCATGATATGCAGCAGGGCCTTCAACGGCGGGCAGGCATCCTCCACACTGCCATCATCCAGGTAGCGGGATGCCTCTCGTTGCTGCGCTTCGACAATGTTATTGATACCGTCAACATACACATCGAGACCCTGGGTTTCAGGCTTGAGGATTGCTTCGGTAAAGACCATGCTCGGATTGTCAAAGATCTTGCCGAAGAAGCCATGCACAAAGTGCCCGGTAATCCGGTAACCGAGACGACTGGCAAGCACCATGTTTCCATGGTGCTCAAAATCCTCCAGTGGTTCAAGATAGCCGCGCTTAGCCAGGAATACCGGGTCGCGTTCTTCATCAGAGAGCCGCGCCCAGATTTCCGGGACCAGCAGGCTGATATCATGGTCCACCCGCACCTCCGGCCCGACAAAACCGGCTGAACTGGAAAAACCCGGGTAGCCTGTGAGGATGAAGGACACCAGGGCATTATTCAGGTCAGCGGTCGTGCGAAGTGCGTTGAACGGCCCCTTGGTTAATGCGCCTTCACTGCCGGCACCGGTAGTCGAGGGCGACTTGCCGGTCAGACTGCACACGAAGTCCATGAAGAGTTCCGGCAACTCCTGGTAGTGAATCGGGTTGTACACAGCGAGTGAGCGAATACCCGGCTCCGGCGGATTATTACGCCGGCCGGTCAACACGGCATCCACCGGGTGACACACGGGATCGTTCAGGCCGAGCTTGCGATGCATGCGCGTACTCATCTCGGCGAGGTATTTACGTACCGGGTTAACCATGTCCGGGCGGGTCTGGAGATAACGCGGGTTCTTCGAAGGTGCACCGTCAACCATGCGCGGGTGTGCCGAAGAAACCACATAACTGCCGCCACCTTCATAGGCGCGCCTCAACAGGCCCTGCATCGGCGGCGTAAACCTGTAGAAGGTGTGTACATCCTCGACCAGGCCAGCTAACTGCTGCCTGCCGATCGGCTCATAGTTCGCGAAAAAGTTTCCGGGCTCCGACATGTCCTTCTCGGTCTGGCTGTCAAAGCCGGGGTGAATGGCATCATCGGGACGCTGGAACAGGCGATACTCGCAATTCTTGACCAGCTTGACACTTTTGTCGCCGGCGTGCTTCGGGCCACAATCGTTGAGACACCGTCTCGGCACAACCACCGAAGCGCTGATGTCGTCTTCCATCTGCACTTTTTCGGTTGCGATATAGTCCTGGCGCAACTTAAACGTACGCCACTTGTGACTCTTGTCAAAACCGACACGCAGGTAGGATGCAACGATGTTGCGATCGTCCAGTTTCAACTCGTGCGCAGGCGCCCCATCGACCTCGTCCACGGACAAGTGGTCCCGCCAGTGACCACCCCCCCACTCGGGACGGGAAAACCGCTTGATCAGGAAGACCAGCGCGAGGATGCGTGGTGACAGGGATGACAGCCAGTCATTAAATTCATCGGTATAGGTAGAGGTTGGGGTCAATAGTTTAATCACGGACCCCAGGCTGCGTTCCGGGCTTAATGGTTGCCGGGTCGCATCCCGGTCATCTTTTTCATGGCCGGGTTTGAAACGCTGCGTGTAATCCTTCTCGAAGATTTCCTCAACCATGTCGAGATCCTTGTTGAGGTCATCGACAAACAACGGCCGGTAGATCACGGCATCATTCAGGGACTTGGATATCTCGGATTTACCGCCACCTGAAACAGTACTTGGCTTGTGACAAAACGTGCCTTCCGAATTCATGCCGACCAGGCGCCACGATGGTGCACCCGGGTGCTTCTTCATCTCGATCTTGTACCCGCCTGGCTGCACATAGATATTGCCGGGCTGCAGGCGGATCTTTTGTTGCTCGCCGTTGCGCTCCCAGGTAATCGTCTGGGCATTCAGGTCCATGCGCACACGCGAACATACATATATGATTTCCGGGTATTTTTTATCGATGGCGTAGCCTTCGGGCTGGATATCCATGGCATCGCCATAGCGCTCGACTATGTCATCGAATGAATAACCGGGCTTGTAGGTGCGGCTGTCCACGCCGAATTCCTCGCCGTGATTACGGCGCGGGAACGCCAGTGCCCCACCGGCATGCTCTTCCTCGGCCAGCCCGAAAAGGTTGGCGGAATAACCGATCTGCGTTTTGACTTCTTTCTTGCAGTAACCAAAGTAGTTATCGGCCAGCAGGGTAACGATCACGCCGGTTTCATCACGGGTAGTGAGCTTGAATGCCTGGCCATCATTGTAGAGCTCGTCCGCATCCTTCCAGCACATGCCATCATCACGCTGCCGTTGTGTGGCATCACTCCAGTGCGGCAAACCCACTTCCTTCTTCTTCAGGCCAACCAGGTGCGGAGCAAGAATGACGCAGCCGGTTGTACCGGTCCAGTGCTCTACATCGAGCGCGGCATCGAATTCCGAGAGGTATGGGTTACCGCCATTACCAAAAATACTTTCCACAAAATCCAGGTTGCTCACCAGGTTACCCGGCGCAAAGAAATGGATTTCCATGTTCTTCTCTGCTTCCTTGCCGGGAATCTCCGGGCAGACAACCGGGCGCAGTAACAGGGACACAAACATGCGTGCCGGTTTCAGCAAACTCGCAGTAAAGGGGAGCGTTAATAAATCTTCCGGCGGGCTCAGCGCAACGGCCAGCATATGCGCCATGGTCTTGCGGGGAACAGCCTTCTTGTCACCGGGAACCGGTAATCCATCTTCTGTAATGTGAAATGAACCCATGGTCGTACGCCGGTCACTTACCGGATTGTGAAGCACTCCCTGTTCAACCCGGTAACTGGAAACGATGTCGGAATGAAATTCATCCTTGTCCATCGGCAAGGACAATTCCCGCGCCACGCCGTGCCGATCGAGCACCAGTGTCTGGGTCGGGAGCATGGGTATCTCATCAAGTCCCACGTCGCCGAGGTAGCGCTTCAGAAATTCCTGGATACGCAGGTCGACAGGGCATTGATAGCTCGACAATAGCCGGTTCTTTTCCCTGTAACTCTTTAGCAGATCATGGGTAATACCGAAAAATTGTGCGGCCTCTTTTGGAACACAGGTAGGCTGACCGGAAGATGCCAGTTTCAGATTTATATAGAGCTGCAGTTTCCTGCGCTCTTCTTCCGGGTTTTCCGAGACCTTGTTCAACCCAAGTGCGCGGGCAAAATCCATAAAAACACTCCCCGTATATTCTCACAATCGGCCGGTATGCCAGTTAAGACAAACCTCGGCAGGACGCACATCATTTTATCGAAACAGCACTTTTGAATCAGTGTAGTTAGCCGTGGAAGCTTCACAGAAGGAATAGATACATTCCGTATCTATATGATTAACAATTCATTACTACAAGAGAAAAAATACGTTTGACGGGCCTCAACGACCCGCTGCAAACGCGATCCCGCCCGTTTCAGTGAAGCCCGCTGAAATCCACGGCCACCTGTTTACGGTAATCCTCGTCAAAGACCAGCTCAATCGAGGCCTCGCCATTATTATCCTCTAACCTGACCTGTTTCAGCTCTGGCAGCCTTATCGCCAGGTAGCTGCACATGGCCGCTGCCATGGACTCATCAGCCGTATTCAGGGCATGCAGCAGGTTCGCCGCAGCAAACTGTGCACGCTGGTTCAGGTCAGGATTCTCGACCGTTTCATTGCCGACAACGATACCTTCATCCATCTTGCCGTCCATCTTGTCCAGGTAGGCTGCCTGGTGATCCGGCAACAATTGGTCGCGGTTATACTCCAGCTGCGCAATGCCATTCAGAAAAACGGCCATCATATTACTCATAACTGTCCTGCCCCGGAATATTCATCGCTGCATTGTACTCATTGGCGCACCAGAACACAGCCCATTCCCCAGTGGCGCCTGCTGGCCGCCCGGCACACCCGAACCTTCATCATGACGCTGTAATGGTCAGTTTCAGCAGGAGAATGACAAGCGGAGTGCCATGCAGAAATAAATCAAAAATATCGACAGGTTTAACGAGTGTGCCATCAACCAGCATCCTGAGCTTTTCCCACAGGTGCGGCTCCGGGGAAAACGG
>DAOVYA010000235.1 GCA_030635865.1 Gammaproteobacteria bacterium
CGACAAAGAATATGTCGTTTGCGGTCTGAATGACATTTTGGAAAACTCGGCCAGTAATGACTTCAGCAAGGATAACGTCACTTTCCGGCGCCTTGATGATGTGCTGAACTGGTGTGCAAATCACAAGAACGACTGGCTAAGATCATGCGGGATACAGGCCATGCAGCCTGACAATAATTATGCCTGATTTATTTGAGCGCCTGTTATTGCTAAAACAGTCTCCCATTTTCTCGATGGTTAACACAGATGATCTGCGCCTGGTCGCACAGGCCCTGGAGAAGCAGCAATTCTTCAAGGGTGACCGCATTTTCGAGATCAACGACCAGGGTGATCACCTTTATATCCTTGTATCCGGCACGGTAGGTATTTCAATTGATCCGGATATATCTGCCAGCACCTATATAACCACCCTGAAAACGGGCGACAGCTTTGGGGAAATGAACCTGCTCGACAACCAGCCACGTTCTGCAACCGCGCATGTACTTGAGGATGCGACGGTACTGTCGCTGGAGAAAACACGGCTGAAGGGGCTCATGCAAAGCTACCCAGAAATCAGCATTGGCATGCTGCGCAGCCTGTCACTCAAGCTACGTGAAGCAAACCGTAAAATCATGAGCGGAACTGCACACTAACCATGACAGGCCCTGCATGAACAGCAGAACTGCTCTCTATATTCCTTCCATTGCACTGGTTGCCATGCTGAACCAGGCTGCCGTCAGCGCAACACATGCTGATAAACAAAAGGACACCCATTACAACGATGTCGGTTTTTTTGATATTCATGTCTGCAACTGGCCAGACCGGCAATTGTTTCTTATGCCACTGTTTTCAACCACCCGGTATAACGACATTCAGACAATTGACGTCATGGACCCTGATGGCAAGCCGCTGGTGCAACTGGACCTCACCCGTTACAGGGTTATAAAACAGGAAAACAGGAAGGAAAAACATGCCTTCATCAACCAGCTGGATGTACCAAAAGCTTCGAAAGACGGCTGGTATACAGCACAGATTACACTGTCAAACGGGACGGTTCACACGGCAAGCGATTATGTAAGAATCTCAAGCCTGGGCAAGGCCCGCGGACATCGCCCCGGCAATAACGAGGAACTGGGAAAGCCTCCACGCGAATTAAGATGGGAAGCTGTACCGGGGGCCGGTTTCTACCAGGTTTTTATCAGCGACCAGTGGGACGATGGCCGGCTGATCCACTCTTCAAAACTACTCACTGAACCGGTATTGACCCTGCCGCCAGGCCTGGTCAAACGTGGCGGCATGTATTCCTGGATCGTACATTCACGTGATGTCAACGAAGACCTGCTACTGGGTGATTTCAATCACGGGTCCCTGAGTAAACCGGTGGTATTTTCTGTCAGTGACTGACAGGACAGCTACAGTCCGATACTACCAGCGGGAAGGCAGCTTTTGATGAATGGTAATGTGCTTCTTCTCGATTGAGATATAGCCGCCCTCTTTCAGGTCTTTCAGGATACGGCTGACCATCGCACGTGATGCGCCAACCATGTCGGCAATCTCCTGCTGGGTCAGCTTGTCCGTAACCAGAACATCACCCTGCAGTTCCGCCTGCTCAAGCAGCGTCCGTGCCACACGCCCATACACGTCGAGCAATGCAAGACTACTGACATTCTTTGCCAGCATCCTGATACGGCTGGTCATTGGCTTGATAAGGTTGATCGCAATCTCAGGATTTTTCGACAGGCAGGACAAAAAATCCTCCCGGGAGATAATCATGAATTTCGACATTTCCATCGTCATCACCGAGGCCACGCGCGGCTGCTTGTCAATCATCGCGAGGTCGCCAAAATAGTCGCCCGCCTGCTGGTGGTTAAGCACCGCTTCACGCCCGTCTTCGCCACTGACAAAGACTTTCACGCTGCCTGACAGAATAACGTACAGGGAATAGGTCTCATCATCCTGGTTGATGACGACTGTATTCTTCTTGTAGGACTTGACTGTGCCGTGCTGCTCGATCTCGGTCAGCGCTTCTTTCGACAGCCCGGAAAACAGGGGAACATTCTCCAGCATTTATAATTCCCTTTTTGTAATGCCCTGGTTAAAGACTCCAGTAAGTGCAGCTTGAGTCAATGAATGTATTACACCGCCTGGATTGTCCTGTATCTTATCAAGATGCACAGAAACATTCATTAATACCTAAATGTCCGGAAAACTGAAAGAACCCCGGGTAATAACCGACCATCGGCGTGAACCGGTCTGCATTCTTCCTGCCGGATTCTATTTTGATGACGACCGCTGGGAGAAGATCTGGCAGCGTTTTGAGGAAAAAGGCGAGGCGTTATCCCATGATGACCTGCGTGAAATGTTCCCCGATGAACCGGCTTTAAAGGCCGCGTCCCATTCGTGATTTCACCTGCTTATGCAGAGGCCTGCAAGGCTGCAATGCGTTCCTGTAAGGGCGGATGTGTCATAAACAGCCTCTTGAAACCGCTGCCCAGGCCACCGGAAATACCAAAAGCCGCAAATTCACCCGGCAGGTCATGAGGTTCATGTTCTCTCTGCAGGGCCTGCAAGGCACCGATCATCTTGTTGCGCCCGGCAAGCGAGGCACCCCCGGCATCGGCGCGATATTCACGCCGGCGTGAAAACCACATAACAATGGTTGAGGCGAGAATGGACAGAAATATCTGGGCAACAATCGAGGTGATGAAATAGGCGGGCCCGTAACCACGCTGGGTCTTGAACACGACCCGGTCAACAACATGCCCGATGATCCGTGAAAGAAAGATCACAAAGGTATTCACCACACCCTGTATCAAACCCATCGTTACCATGTCCCCGTTACTGACATGGGTAATCTCGTGTGCCAGCACGGCCTCGACTTCATCGGCGTTCATGTTCTGCAACAATCCCGTACTCACGGCAACCAGCGCGCTGTTGCGTCGCATACCGGTCGCAAAGGCATTCGGCTGTGGCGAATTAAAGACACCGACCTCCGGCATCCCGATACGGGCCATCTGGGCCTGGCGCTTCACCGTGTCCAGCAGCCAGCGCTCGGAAGCATTGGCCGGCTGTTCGATGATCCTGACCCCCATGGAACGCTTTGCCATGAACTTGGACATGGCCAGCGAGATAAAAGAGCCGCTAAAACCAATGACTGCAGACATTACCAGCAGGGCCTGCAAATTCAGATCCACCCCGTTCTCGGCCAAAATGCCTTCAAACCCGAAGACCTGGAAGACCACGCTGATCAGTACCAGGATGGCCGCATTGGTCGCCAGAAACAGTCCTATTCGCATCATAATCATTACCTTTTCAAAGCGGTTATCACTGCGGAAGCTAAATTACGCTCCACCCGTCCCACGTTAAGTGGGGGTTAAAACAGTGAAAATCAAGGCCGGAACTTTCACCATTTTGTGCTATCTTATCAACTGTTCTTAGGGGGCGACCTGGCTTCGACGTGGGTTGCGAAACCTGAGGTGCATGCCGAGGTGCAGGATACCTCGTAAATCCATCTGCAAACTTTTAGTTGC